>NZ_BAAAEP010000015.1:29339-80318 GCF_039523075.1 Caenispirillum bisanense | reverse complement strand
CGTCCCGCTGCTGGAAGAATGCCCCCACCTTTGGCAGGGCGGCGGCGACGGTGGCGGGGGGCGGCGTCTGCGGGGCGAGCGGCGCCCCGTCGCCGCCGCGGCCGCCTTCCAGCAGGGCGGCAAAGGCGGCGAGGCCGGAGAAGGATTGCCCCATGTCGGTCGGCAGCAGGATGAACTTGGCGTTGGGCGAGGCGGAGACCTGCCCCAGTGCCTCGATCTGCCGCTTGGCGACCTCGAAGCGGATGGCATCCATGCCGCCGCGGCTGATGGCGCCGGCGATGGTCTCGGTGGCGAAGGCTTCCGCCTCGGCGGTGACCCGGCGGGCCTCGGCCTGGCGCTGGGCGGTGTAGAGTTCTGCATCGGCGCGCAGCTCGGCGGCCCGCTTGTCGCCCTCGGCGCGGGTGACGGCGGCGCGGCGCTCGCGCTCGGCATTGATCTGCAGCTGCATGGCGCGGCGGGTGGATTCGTCGACGTTGACGTCGATGATCTCGCAGCGGGTGATCTCCACGCCCCAGCCCTGGGCGATCTCCTCCAGTTCCTTGCGCAGGGTGACGTTGAGCGAGTCGCGGTTGCTCTGCACCTCGTCGAACTCCACCGTACCGATGTTGGAGCGCACGACGCCGGTGACGGCGGTGGCGATGGCGCCTTCCACGTCGCGGATGCGGTAGACGGTGTATTCCGGCGACGTCACCCGGAAGAAGATGGACATGGTGA
Source organism: Caenispirillum bisanense (assembly GCF_039523075.1). Lineage (NCBI taxonomy): Bacteria > Pseudomonadati > Pseudomonadota > Alphaproteobacteria > Rhodospirillales > Novispirillaceae > Caenispirillum > Caenispirillum bisanense. The sequence goes on along the minus strand of NZ_BAAAEP010000015.1, from coordinate 79,604 downwards.
CGGAGATGGTCACGTTGTCGCGGGTGATGACGTCCGACGGCCGCTCCGGCAGGCGGCGTTCCAGGATGTCCACCTTGTGCGCCACCCGGTCGAGGAAGGGCACGATGAGGTTGAGGCCGGCGTGCAGCACCCGCTGATAGCGGCCGAACCGCTCCACCACATAGGTCTGGCTCTGCGGCACGATGTGCACGCCGCTCCACAGGGTGACGGCGACCAGCACCACGAAGCCGATGATGACGTATTCGAACACGGCGGCTCTCCCTCCTGCCCTGATCCGTTCACAACACCACAGAACAACGCCTGATAGAAGGGTCGGCGTCAGCCGCGCGGTTTGGTGCGGGCGGTGGGGGCGGCGGCGAGCGGGTCGTCGGGCCACGGATGCTTTGGGTAGCGGCCACGCATTTCCGCCTTCACCGAGGGGTAGGCCTCGCGCCAGAAGAACGGCAGGTCGCGGGTGACCGCCAGCGGCCGCTGCGCCGGCGACAGCAGGTGGATGACGACGGCCACCCGGCCGCCGGCGATGCGCGGCGTCTCGCGGGCGCCGAACATCTCCTGCAGCTTCACCGGCAGCACCGGGTCGTCGCCGGAGTAATCGAGCCGGTGGCGATGGCCCGACGGCACCTGCAGGTGGGTCGGCGCCTCGACCTCCAGGCGGCGGCGCATTTCCCACGGCAGCAGGTTTTCCAGCGCCGCCATCAGGTCGATGCGGCGGAAGTGGGCGCGGCGGGTGATGCCGGCGAGATAGGGCGCGAGCCACGTCTCCAGCCCCGCCAGCAGGGCGTCGTCGGAGACGTCGGGCCAGCCTTCCGCCGCCCCTTCCACCCGGTGGAGGAAGCGCAGGCGGGCGCGGTAGCCCTCGGTCTCCGGCGTCCACGGCAGGGCGTGCAGGCCGATCTGGCGGATGCCCTCGCACACCGCCTCGGCGGTGCGGTCGGCAGGCAGGGCGGACAGCGGCTCGTCCTTCAGCACCAGGGCGCCCAGGCGGCGCTGGCGGCGGGCGGCGACGGCGTCCTCGCGCGGGTCCCAGACGACAAAGGCGCCCTCGACGATCTCCGGCCCGAAGGCGTCCTCGATCTCCGCCACCGACAGCGGCGCGGCGAGCCAGATGCGGGCCTGCGCCGCCTTGCCGGCACCGACGTCGGCCACCGCCAGCCAGTCGGCGGCGGCGAGGCCGTCACCCTCGGGCAGCACGGCGCCGCGTCCGTTGGCCAGCCGCACCTGTCCGCCGCGCCGCTGGCCGACGCGATCCGGGTAGCCGAGCGCCAGCAGCAGGCCGGTGGCGGCGGCGTCGCGGGGTTGGCCCTTGATGCCGGCCGCCCGCATCACCTGCCGCGCTGCCTCGCGCACCCGCCGCACGGCGCCGGGATCGGCGCCGGCCGGGGCGGCGTCGTCGCGCAGCAGCACGGCGACGCGGGTGCGCAGGTCGCAGTCCGAGCGGCCGCCGCGCAGCACGTCGCGTTCCGACAACAGGGCGGCCAGCAGGCAGGCGAGCGGCCCGTGGCCGAGGGCATCGCCGCTCACCACCATGTGGGCCAGACGCGGATGCAGCGGCAGCGGCGCCAGCGCCTGACCGTGCGGCGTGATGCGGCCGTCGGCATCCAGGGCGTCGAGGCGGCGCAGCAGGTCGCGGGCCTGGGCGTAGTGGGCGGGCGGCGGTGCGTCCAGCCACGGCAGGGCGGCCGGATCGGCGGCGCCCCACTGGGCAAGGTCGAGCGCCAGCGGCGCCAGATCGGCGTCGAGGATTTCCGGCCGGCCGAAGGCGGGCAGGGCCTTGTGACCGGCCTCCGCCCAGCAACGGTAGCAGACGCCGGGCTCCAGACGGCCGGCGCGGCCGCGGCGCTGCTCGGCGGCGGCCTGGGATACCTTCACCGTTTCCAGCCGCGACATGCCGCTGCGCGGTTCGAACCGGGGCACGCGGGCGAGGCCGCCGTCGACCACGATGCGGATGCCCTCGATGGTCAGGCTGGTCTCGGCGATGGTGGTCGCCAGCACCACCTTGCGGCTGCCGGGCGGGGCGGGGGCGATGGCGGCATCCTGCTTCGCCTGCGGCAGGTCGCCGAACAGGGCGTGGATGGCGACGCCGGCCGGTAGCGATCCCGCCAGCCGCTGTTCCACCCGGCGGATCTCCGCCTGTCCGGGCAGGAAGACCAGGGCCGAGCCCGCTTCTTCCGCCAGCGCCTGCCGCACCACGGCGGCGACGTGATCCTCCAGCCGGGTGTCGGGCCTGGGCGGCGGGACGTAGCGGGTGTCGACCGGGAAGGCGCGGCCCTCGCTGGTGATCAGCGGGCAGCCGCCCATCAGGTCGGCGACCGGCGCCGCATCCAGCGTCGCCGACATGACCACGATGCGCAGGTCGTCGCGCAGGGCGCCTTGCGCCTCCAGCGCCAGGGCGAGGCCGAGGTCGGCGTTGAGGCTGCGTTCGTGGAACTCGTCGAAGATCAGGCAGCCGGTGCCGGTCAGTTCCGGGTCCGATTGCAGCATGCGGGTGAGGATGCCTTCCGTCACCACCTCGATGCGCGTGCGCGGCCCGACCCTGGTGTCCAGGCGGATGCGGTAGCCGACCGTCTCCCCCACCGCTTCGCCGAGGGTGGCGGCCATGCGGGCGGCGGCGGCGCGGGCAGCCAGCCGGCGCGGCTCCAGCATGACGATGCGGCGGCCGGCGAGCCAGGGGGCATCCAGCAGCGCCAGCGGCACCCGCGTCGTCTTGCCGGCCCCCGGCGGCGCCTGCAGCACGGCGTTGAGCCCGGCCGCCAGGGCGGCGGCAAGCGCGGGCAGCACGGGGTCGATGGGCAGGGCGTGAGCGGGCGGTCGCATGGTCGGGCTTTACGCCGGATGCGCCGCCGCCGTCAATCTCCGCCATGCGCCGGCGGGGCGTTGAAGCGGTGGACCGATACACTTAAGGAGAGAGACCCGCCATGCTGCACCGCCTCGGCCTTACCGTCACCGCCGCCGCCCTGGCCGCCGCTGCCGCCGCCGCGCTGCCGGCCGCCGCCCAGGACCAGCCCCTGGCGGTGGAGATGCACGCCCTCACCGCCGAGGGCACCGGCGACCGCGTCGGCACCGTCACCATCCTGCCCGGCGACGGCGGCACCAGCTTCCAGGTGCAGGTGTCGGGCGTGAAGGAGGGCGAGCACGGCTTCCACGTCCACGAAAACCCGTCGTGCGATCCGGCGGACGGCACGCCGGGCGGTGCCGCCGGCGGTCACTGGGACCCGCAGAACACCGGCACCCACCAGGGGCCGGAGGGTGACGGCCACATGGGCGACCTGCCGTTCCTCACCGCCGATGCCGAAGGGCTGATCGACGACACGGTGACGGCGCCGCGCATCACCGACATGGGCGCCCTGCGCGGCCGCGCCCTCATCATCCACGAAGGCGGCGACACCTATTCCGACGACCCGCATCTGGGCGGCGGCGGCGGCCGGGTGGCCTGCGGCATCATTCCGGCGGCGGGCTGACGCGGCAGGCGTCGACCTCTCCATCCAGCCAGCGGCGGAAGGCGCGCCATGCCTTCCGCCGCGCCGTGCGTTGCGGCCACAGCAGCCAGTAGCTGAAGGGCGCCGGCACCCGCAGGGCGAAGGGCGCCACCAGCAGGCCGCGTGCGATGGCGTCGGCCACCAGCAGCTCGCGCCCGAGCAGCACGCCCTGGCCGGCGATGGCCGCCTGCATGGCGACGGTGGTGTCGGAATGGCCGGAGCCGCGGCGCGGATCGAGGTCGGGCAGGCCGGCGGCGGCCAGCCAGCCGTCCCACTTGGTGTCGACGGTGCCGTCGGCCAGCAGGTCGTGCAGGATGGGCGCCCGCATCAGGTCCGCCGGCTCGCGCAGGCCGTGGCGCTCGGCGACCCAGGGGGCGCAGACCGGGAACAGGGTTTCCTGCAGCAGCTGGGCCCATTCCACGTCCGGCGGCGGCGCCACGGCGTAGCGCAGCGCCGCATCCACCCCGTCGCCGCGAAAGTCCGACCGGTGCTGCGTCGCCAGCAGCACCACCCGCACCTCGGGATGCGCCTCGGAAAAGCGCGGCAGGCGCGGCACCAGCCAATGGGCCGCGAAGCTCGGCAGGACCGAGACGGTGAGCAGGTCGTCGTCGGTACCGCCGCCCACCTCCGCCACCGCCTCCGCCAGCCGGTCGAAGCCCTCGCTCAGGCCCGGCAGCAGGGTCTGGCCGGCGGCGGTGAGGTGCAGGCCGCGGGTGACGCGGCGGAACAGGGGCTGGCCGAGGCGGTCCTCCAGCCCCTTCACCTGCTGGCTGACGGCGGCCGGGGTGACGGCCAGCTCCTCCGCCGCCTTCACGAACGACAGGTGACGCGCCGCCGCCTCGAAGGCGCGCAGGGCGTTGAGCGGCGGCAACTGGCGGGCCACGGCGACGGCCTCCCTCCATGGCTTAGTTTTGCTGAAGCATAGCGCAGGCAATCCCGTTTGTCTCCCGCCGCCGGAAGGCTTTCCATGGCAGGAGAGACACCAAGCGGGAGACCGGTCATGAACAAGAATTTCTCGCCCACGCAACCGTCGCGCGGCGCCGCGGCGCGGCTGTTGCTGCGGGGACTGGTGCGGTGGCTGGTGGGCGTGCCGGAGGGGGCGGAGGTGGCGCGTCTGTCCGACCGGGCCCGCCGCGACATGGGACTCGATCCACCCTGACCCGCTACCCCATTCGACGTTGGTCTGCGCCGTCGGAACCTTCGTCTTCCCGGGAACCCTGGGGCTTTCTCAACCCTTTAGTCAGGTACGGAAGCGGCACGCTTCTGCTATGATCGAACGGTGGATGACGGGAAAACGGGGTACCGACCATGCGAAAGACCATCACCCTGGGCCAGCACCGCGACCAGGTGGAAATCATCCAGCAGCCCGCGCCCAACCAGCCCGGCCGGGTGCTGTGGGCCGACGGCATGGTGACGGAAATCACCTACGACGACCTCAACGCCCTGGCCTACATGGCGGAACGAGCGAAGGTGCAGCCGGCGGCCATGGCGCGCGGCGCCGACGGGGCGGCGGTGGAAGCGGCCCTGCGCAGCTGGGGCAGCATCTGAGGGTGCCCGGCTGAGCCGGTCGCCGAGGGCCGGGCAGGACCGGCGGTGCCAGCATGGCGCCGGCGGGCGGGTGCCGACGCGCCCAGGCGTCCGCACCCGCAACCGGGGCTGCGGCAGCGGCCGTCAGTCCAGGGCGGCGATGGCCACCACTTCGACCAGCCATTCCTTGCGCGCCAGCGGCGCCTGCACGGCGGCGCGGGCCGGCGGGTTGGTGCGGTCGATCCAGGCGTCCCACACGCGGTTGACGGCCTCGAAGTCGGCGGCCATGTCGGCGACGTAGACGGTGGCCGACAGCAGCTTCGACTTGTCGGAGCCCACTTCCTTCAGCAGCCGGTCGATGTTGGCGACCACCTGCTCCATCTGGCCTTCCGCCGGCAGCGAGGCATCGTCGGCGACCTGGCCGGCGAGGTAGACGGTGTTGCCGTGGACGACGGCTTCGCTGAGGCGCTTGCCCGGCGAGATACGCTTGATGGACACGGGTGTTTCCTTTCTTTTCCGCTTGAACCTTTGGGCGGGCGGGGAGTCTGCGCCGAGGCGGCGGCCTTTCGCAAGCCCTCCTTTCGCCGTTCCGCTCCACCGTCCGGCCGGCGGCGGCCAGAGCGGCCGTTGTCAGCGGCGGGCGGGGCATGGCACTGTCGGCGGCAAGAGACCGACAGCCAGCGTCAGGAAAGCCGATGACCGCCGCCGACCTCACCGACCGCCGCCTCTATCACCACTGGAGCCGCGAGAAGATCCGTTTCGCCGACCTGGACAGCCTGGGCCACCTGAACAACTGCGCCTTCTGCGTCTACTGCGAGAGCGGCCGGGTGGAGTTCCTGGAGGCGCTGCACGCCAACGCCCTGCACGCCGGGGCGGAGATCAACTGGGTGATCGTCAACCTGTCCATCGACTTCCGTGCTCAGGCCCATTATCCGGGCGTGGTCGACGTCGGCACGGCGGTGCTGCGGGTGGGCAACAAGTCGGTGACGGTGGGGCAGGGGCTGTTCGTCGGCGAAACCTGCATCGCCACCGCCACCAGCACGGTGGTGCTGTCCGACCTGAAGGCCGGCAAGGCGGTGCCGCTGCCCGATGACCTGCGCCGCCGGCTGGCGTCGCTGGCGGCCGGGGAGATGACGGCATGAGCATCGTCATCCTCACCCAGGAAGGCCCCGAGGCCGCCGCCGACTACGCCACCATCCTGGCCGCCGCGCTGCCCGACCTCGACGTGCACGTCTGGCCGGAGACCGGGCCGCGCGATCAGGTGCTCTACGCCGTCGTCTGGCAGCCGCCGCCGGGCGAGCTGGGCCGCTTCCCCAACCTGCGCGGCATCTTCAACCTGGGCGCCGGGGTGGATGCCATCCTGCGCGACCCGACCCTGCCGGCCGAGGTGCCGCTCATGCGGCTGGCCGATGCCGGCATGGGGCCGCAGATGGTGGAATACTGCCTCTACGGCGTGCTGCACTTCCACCGCGCCATGGACCTTTACCGCCGCGACCAGACCGCCGGCGCCTGGACGCCGCGCCCCTTCAAGTCCGCCGCCGACCGCCGCGTCGGCGTGCTCGGCCTGGGGGCGCTGGGGTCGGCGGTGGCGCAGGGCATCGCCGGCCTGGGCTTCAAGGTGATGGGCTGGAGCCGTTCGCCGCGTCAGGTGGAGGGGGTGAGCACGGTCGCCGGGCGCGACATCCTGCCGCGCTTCCTCGGCCGCACGGAGATCCTGGTCAACCTGCTGCCGCTGACGCCGGAGACCCGCGGGCTGATCAACGCCGACACCCTGGCCGCCCTGCCGGCCGGCGCCTGCCTGGTCAATGCCGCCCGCGGCGCCCACATCGTCGAGGCCGACCTGCTGGCGGCGCTGGACAGCGGCCACATCCGCGGCGCCCTGCTGGATGCCTTCGAGCACGAGCCGCTGCCGGCCGATCATCCCTACCGCCACCACCCGGCGGTGACGGTGACGCCTCACATTGCGGCGCAGACCATCCCCATGGAGGCCTGCAAGCAGATCGTCGCCAACATCAAGCGGCTGGAGGACGGGCGGCCGCCGCTCAATCTGGTCGACCGCGCCACCGGCTACTGACCGGCCGGCGCCGGGCGGCAGCCGGTCAGCGGAAGGGCGGCGCGAAGATCAGGCCGCCCTGGTTCCACAGGGCATTGGCGCCACGGCCGAGGCCGAAGCGGCTGTCGTCGCCGAGGGTGGCGGCGAAGATCTCGCCGTAGTTGCCGCCGGCGGTGATGGCCCGCAGCGCCCACTCGGCATCCAGGCCGAGGGCGGTGCCGACATCCCCTTCCGCCCCCAGCAGGCGGCGCACTTCCGGGTGCGTCGCCGTCTCGCGCAGGGCGGCGGCGGTGGCGGCGGTGACCTCCAGCTCCTCGGCGGCGATCAGGGCGAACAGGGTCCACTGCACGGCGTCGAACCAGGCCCGGTCGTCGTCGCGCACGGCGACCGACAGCGGTTCCTTCGAGATGACGTCGGGGAACACCACGTAGTTCTGCGGGTCTTCCACCCGCTCCGGCACATGGGTGACCAGCACCGCGCGGTCGGTGGTCATCAGCTCGCAGCGGCCGGTGAGGAAGGCATCCCAGCGCACCGTCCACGAATCGAACACCAGCGGCGTCAGCGCCTGCCCGGTGCGGCGGGTGTGGTCGGCCAGGCTCGCCTGCGAGGTGGAGTTGCTGGAGACGCAGACCGTCGCCGCCGGCACGTCGGCCAGCGTGGTCCAGCCATGGCGGCGGTGGGCGACGAAGCCCTGGCCGTCGTGGAACACCGGCAGGGTGAAGGCGACGCCGGTGCCAGCATCGCGGCCGACGGTCCAGGTGGTGCTGTCGAACAGGGCGTCGACGGTGCCGTCGCGCAGGGCCTCGAACCGGGTGCTGCCGTTGAGGAAGACGTACTCGACGTTGCCGGCATCGCCGGTGACGGCGCCCGCCACCGCCTTGCACAGCCGCACCATGAAGCCGTCGCGGCTGCGGCCGTCGGCGGCGGCGGTGGAGAATCCGGGGGCGCTTTCGAACACGCCGCAGCGCAGGTAGCCGCGCTCCTTCACCGCGTCCAGGGTGCCGGCGCGGGCCGGCGGCGCCAGGAGGCCCGCCATCACCGCCGCCGCCGCCATGGCCAGCGCCCCCAGCGCCGCCGCACGCCCCCATCCCGCCGTCTTCGCCACCATTCCGCCTCCTGCAATCCTGCCAACCGGCCTTCCCGCGATGTTTTTACTGCATCGGCGGGGGACGTGACAGTATAGTTGGGGCCACGGGAAAGGCGCCCATACGGGGAAGAAGGGTAAGAATGGCTCCGGTTCGCTTCGGCGTGGCGGCGCGGTTGTTCGCCGGCCTCGCCGCGATGGCGCTGATCGCCGGCGGCATCGCCCTGATCGCCGCGCGAGCCCTCAGCACCGCCAGCGAGCGGCTGGACGAGGTCGCCCTGACGCGCCTGCCGGCCACCGCCCAGGCCGGCCTGATCGGCCGCCAGAGCCAGGCCCTGGCCGATACCATCCCGTTCCTGGTGTTCTCCACCACCCAGTCCGACCGCCGCACGGTGGCGCTGAGACTCGACGACACGGCGGCGTGGCTCGACGACGAACTGGCCAACCTGCGCTCCGCCGGCGTGCCCGACCGGCGGCTGGCGACGGTGGTGACGCCCTACCGGGCGGTGCTTGAAAGCATGCGCGGGCTGGACGGCCTGGTGGCCGCCCGCATCGAGGCGGATTATCTGGTGTCCCGCTTCGCCCTGCAGGTGCAGCAGGCCGATGCCCAGGTGCGGCTGCTGCGGCCGGCGCTGATGGGCGAGCGGGGGGCGGCGGACTGGGCGCTGGCCGCTTCCGCCACCCTCAACACCCTGGCCGCCGCCGCCGGCGAGCCGCACGAGGCGCGGGTGCGGGCGCGGCGGGGCGATTACCGCACCCGCCTGCGCGAGGCCGACGCCGCCTTCGCCCGCCTGCCGCCCGCCCTGGCGGCCCAGGTGCAGCCGGTGCAGGAACAGTTGCACGCCATCGGCGGCGGGGTCGACCAGGGCACCGCCGCGCCGCCGGAGGGTGTGGCCGCCGCCGACATCTTCGGCGCGCGGGAGGCTTCCCTCACCGCCCAGCGGCAGGTCCGCGCCCGCCTGACCCAGACCGGCGACGTCTCCAACCAGTTTCTGGCCGCCGTGTGGGGGCTGGTGCAGTACCTGCAGGACGAAGCCGCCAGCGCCTCCCGCCAGACCCGCGCCGCCCAGGGCGGCGACCTGCTGCTGGTGGCGCTGCTGACGCTCGCCGCCGGGGCCACCGCCGGCGGTCTGCTGGTCTACCTGAACCGCAGCGTGCTGCGCCGCCTGCACCAGCTGCGTGATGCCATGGCGGCGGAGGCGGAGGGTCGGCCGGCGCCGCTGCCGGTGGAGGGTCACGACGAGATCGCCACCATGGCCCGCAGCCTCGCCCGCCTGCGCGACGCCATCCACGGCCGCGAGGAGGCCTTGCAGGCCAGCCGCGAGCAGGCCCGCCAGATCGCGGAGACGGCGCCGGTGGCGCTGGTGGTCACCCGCATTCCCGACCGCCGCATCCTGTCCATCAACCAGCGCGCCTGCGAGATGTTCGAGATCAGCCGCGAGGAGGCGCTGGCCCAGACGGCCGATCCCTTCTACGCCGTGCCCGGCGACCGCCATGCCTGGCAGCAGGCCCTGTACCGCGACGGCGTGGCGCGCGATTTCGTGGTGCGCATGCAGACCTACAACGGCCGCCGCTTCACCGCCATGCTGTCGGCGACCAAGAGCGTGCACGAAGGCCAGCTGGCGTGGCTGGTGGCGCTGGTGGACATCACCCAGCGCCTGCGCACCGAGGAATCCCTGCGCACCGCCAAGAACCAAGCGGAGGCGACGGCGCGCGAGCTGGTGCGGTCCAACGCCGACCTGGAGCAGTTCGCCTATGTCGCCAGCCACGACCTGCGCGAGCCGCTGCGCACGGTGGCGAGCTACGTCAACCTGCTGGAGCGCCGCTATACCGACCAGCTGAACCCGCAGGCGCGCGAGTTCATCGCCTTCGCCCGCAGCGGGGTGGAGCGCATGGAGCACCTGATCCAGGATCTGCTGGAGTATTCCCGCGCCGGCCGCGGCATTCCCGCCACCGATCCGGTGCCGCTGGATGCGGTGGTGAACGAGGCGCTGGTGAACCTGGATGCCGCCGTGCGGCGGTCGGAAGGCACCATCCGCATCGAGGCGGCGCTGCCGGCGGTGCGCGGCGACCGCAGCGACCTGCTGCGGCTGTTCCAGAACCTGATCGGCAATGCCCTCAAGTACCGCCACCCGGAGCGCGCGCCGGACATCCGCATCGGCTGCTTGCCGCGGCCGGAGGGCGGGCTGACCATTTCGGTGGCCGACAACGGCATCGGCATCGCCCCCGCCCACTTCGAGCGCATCTTCCTGATCTTCCAGCGCCTGCACGGCCGCAACGCCTATGAAGGCACCGGCATCGGCCTCGCCATCTGCCGCAAGGTGGTGGAGCGCCTGGGCGGGTCCATCCGCCTCGACAGTGCCGAAGGCATCGGCACCACCTTCCACATCGACCTGCCGGCCGAAGCGGTGGAGCCGGCGGGGCCTGCCGCCGGGGGCGAAGCGATCGAGGCACGGGCGGAGGGCGACGGCCTCACCCGCAGCGGGCCCGGCACCGGCGAGCGGCGGGCTTAGGTCAGGCGCCGGCGCCGGCGCCGTCAGCCAGACCGATCTGGATTTCCACCCGGTTGGTGGCGGCCTCGGGGCCGTCCCAGATGTGGTAGACCTCGCGGGTGTCGCCGGTGGTGGCCAGTCCGGCGGCGGCCACGGCGGCCAGCAGCGGCGCATAGCCCTGCGGGAACAGGCCGGTCAGCGGCCCTTCGTAGATCGCGCTGGCGCAATGGAAGGCGGGCAGGCAGTCCTCGCCGCCCGCCACCGGCAGGCAATAGTCGAGGTCGAAGGCGGTGTGGGCGTCGCGCGGCATCCCGTGGGCGGCGAAGATCCACGGCCCGGCCGGCTGCAGCCCGGCCGCCGCTGCGGCGGCGCTGACCGCCGGGCAGGCGTCCAGGCCCGTCAGGCCCACCTGCGGCAGGGTCAGGTGGTGGCGCTGGCGAACGACCGACAGGGCCGGGACGGTGAGGATCTGCATGGAATCAGGCTCCGGGGGGCGGGATGGCCGGCGGCGGTCTCAGCCGCCGGTGACGCTCATGTGGCGGGCGACGGAGAAGCGCGGCGCGCCCCGGTCGATGATGAAGTCGTGGCCCTTGGGCTTGCGGGCGATGGCATCGTCGAGCGCCGCATGCAGGGCATCGTCGGACTCGGTGGCGCGGATCACCGCCCGCAGGTCGGCCGCATCCTCCTGCCCCAGGCACATGTAGAGGGTGCCGGTGCAGGTCAGCCGCACCCGGTTGCAGCCTTCGCAGAAGTTATGGGTGAGCGGGGTGATGAAGCCGATGCGGCCGCCGGTTTCCTCCGCCCGCACATAGCGGGCGGGGCCGCCGGTGCGCAGCGGCAGGTCGGACAGCGTCCACACCGCGTCCAGCCGCTCGCGCAGGACCGACAGCGGCAGGTAATGGGCGGTGCGGTCTTCCTCCACCTCGCCCATGGGCATGGTTTCGATGAAGGTGACGTCGAAGCCCTCGCCATGGGCCCAGCGGACGATGTCCGCCAGTTCGTCCTCGTTCTGGCCGGCCAGGGCGACGGTGTTGATCTTGACGTGCAGGCCGGCCCGCTTGGCCGCCATGATGCCGCCCAGCACCTTGTCCAGGTCGCCGGTGCGGGTGATGGTGCGGAAGCGGTCGGGGCGCAGGCTGTCCAGCGACACGTTCACCCGCCGCACGCCGATGTCGGCCAGCTCGTCGGCGAACAGGGCGAGGCGGTTGGCGTTGGTGGTGAGGGTCAGTTCCTCCAGCGCGCCGCTGTCGAGGTGCCGGCCGAGGGCGCGGAACAACTGCATGACGTTGCGCCGGACCAACGGCTCGCCGCCGGTGATGCGCAGCTTCTTCACCCCCCGCTGCACGAAGGCGGTGCACAGGCGGTCCAGTTCCTCCAGCGTCAGCAGGTCGCGCTTGGGCAGGAACGTCATGTCCTCCGCCATGCAGTAGGTGCAGCGCAGGTCGCAGCGGTCGGTGACCGAGACCCGCAGATAGGTGACGTGACGGCCGAAGGGATCGACGAGCATGGGCTGTCCCCGGGTTAGACGTGGCCGCTGATGTCGGCGTGCAGCGGCTTGGTTTCCTCGAAGCGGCGCTTCTGGTCGTCGCTGGCCTCGTGCTGGTGGCGGTCCTTCCAGGTGTCGTAGGGCATGCCGTAGACCACCTCGCGCGCCTCGTCGTAGGACATCTCCACCCCGCGCGCCTCGGCGGCGGCGCGGTACCACTTGGCAAGGCAGTTGCGGCAGAACCCGGCCAGGTTCATCAGGTCGATGTTCTGCACGTCGGTGCGCTTCTGCAGGTGGGCGACCAGGCCGCGGAAGGCGGCGGCCTCGATTTCGGTGCGGGTGCGGTCGTCCATGGCGTCCCTCCGGCCGGTGACGGGTTTTCTCGACACTATATGGCGCGGCGCGCCGCCAGGGCAAAGGCCGAGTTGTCTGCTATGACTCCAGCGCGGCGAGGTCGGCGGGGGTATCGACGTCCACCCGGCAGCCCGGACCGGCCGCCACCAGCCGCACCGCCTCCCCCCGCAGCACCGCGCGGGCGCCATCGTCGCCGGTGAGGGCGGCCAGCGCCGGCAGCAGGCGGGCCGGGAACAGCACCGGATGGCCGCGGGCGCCGTCGTGGGCAAGGGCCGTGACCGTGGCGCCGTCGAAGGCCGCCAGCAGCGCCGCCACGTCCGCCGCCGCCGGCAGCGGCAGGTCGGCGGCGCAGACCGCCACCCCCTCCACCGTGGCCGCTTCCAGGCCGGCGGCGCCGGCGGCGATGGAGGTGCCCATGCCGGCCCCGCTCGCGTCGCCGGATGCGGCGGCGGTAACCAGCGTCACCGGCAGCCCGGCCAGCACCGCCCGGCGCGGATCATCGCCGCCGCGGCAGACGGCGACCAGCGGCCGGCAGCCCCCCGCCAGCAGCGCCTCCGCCACCCGTCGCAGCATGGGGCGGCCGCCGACCTCGGCCAGCAGCTTGTCGCGGCCCATGCGCGACGACCGCCCGGCCGCCGGGATCAACCCGGCGACGGAGCGGGGGGGACGGGTGGGGTCGGGCATCGGCGGCCTCCGCGGCGGCGGGCGGGTGAGCCGTCATCATGGCGCGCCGGCGGCGCGGCGGGCAAGCCATCCCGCCGCCGCCCGGCAGCGGCTTTACTCGGCGGCGCCCCAGGCATGGACGCCGGCACGGCCGTCATGCACGAAGGGCAGGTTGCACTCTTCGGTCAGCCAGCCGAGCACGGTGTTGAGGGTGGCGTGGCGCGGCCGGCACAGCAGGGTGCGGCCGTCGCGGATCTGCTCCACCAGGCCCACCCGCACCAGCCGCGAGATGTGGTGCGACAACGTCGACCAGGGAATGCCGAGGCGCCCCTGGATGTCGCCGACCGACAGACCTTCCGGGCCGGCATTGACCAGCAGCCGGAAGATGGTGAGGCGCGTCCCGTTGCCAAGCTCGGCAAGGACGGCGGCGGCGGCATCGGTGTCGACCGCCAGGTCAGGCGCGAAGCGAGCGTTCATGGCGTTTCCGTCTGTAAAGGGTGACTGGGTCTGCCGCCGGGGCGGGCTGACTGCGGATCGAAACGCTCCCGCCCCGCTTTGGGGTTCCTGGCCATGTGGATGTGTCACAGGTTGTCACAGGGGGGTGTGGCAACCGCCGGCCCCTACCGTCCGCGCCGCCCGTCGCCCATATGGCGGGGGTAAGGGCTTACCGGGGACGATCCGCCATGACCGACAGCCTGACCCTGCGCATCCTGGTCACCGACTGGCCGCTCGACGCCGCCCTGGCGCTGGCGCGCCGCGGCGGCTTCCTGCCGGGCGTGGATGTGGTGGCGGTGCCGGCCGGGCTGGATGCCGACCGCCTCAACCACCTGTTGGCCGGCGCCCCGCCGGGCGAGGGAACGCCGGTGGCGGCGGCCCGCACCCGCATGGCCGACGGAGTCGCCGCCGGCCAGCTCGGCATGCTGCAGCGGGACGACGACGGCCGCCTCGGCGTGCTGATGGGGGAGGCGGTGCTGCCCTATGACGGCGACGCCTTTCATCCCGCCTTCGCGCTCACCTACCTCGCCCTCCAGCATCATCCCGGCCGCTTCCGGCAGGTGCTGGCGGTGTCGGGGCCGGGGGCGGACCTGCGCTATGCGGCGGTGGCGGCGCGGGCGGCGACCACGGCGCTGACCGTGCTCGGCACGCCGGACCAGGTGTTCCGCATGGTGGGGCCGCGCGACGCCGACGGCGTGCCGGTCAGCCCCGAGTTCCGCGTCGCCGTCGGCGGCGGCGGCCATCGCCTGCTGCGGGTGGTGGAGGAAGGCGGCGACCTGCTGGCCGAACTGCCGCTGCGGCACCCGTAGGCGAGTCGTTTCCGCCGTCAAGGGGATCGGTCAACCCCTCCCGCCCGCCGCGCCGCCGGAAGGGCGTGCGGGTGGGACTGCGCCAGGTGTGGAAACCTCCGCCGAAGGGGGTAGAGGCGCCCGCAGCCTTTCGCGCTGCACAAAAAAGTGCCTCTTCTTCAGCCATGACCTGTGCGCATGGAGCCTTTGCCGTTCTTTTGGGCAAACTGCGGATTTCCGCCGCTGAGTCATGCGGCTGGAGCATGGGTGATTTACAGTTTTTCGGGTTCCGACCGGCGATGCCATGGCCTATATCTCCACTCGTCGGTTGTTGCAGCGCACAGCGCCGCACCGAACTGACAAGAGTTTCGGCGGTCCCTCGGGCCGCCACCACGGATCGGGCGAGAGCCCGATGCAAGGGTCCTCGGATCCTACGTCTCCCAGACGTGAAGCCTCCCTGTTCTACTTGCCCCGGAAACCCTGCGTTTCCGGGGTTCTTTTTGTCTGCCGTGCGGCATGGCCAACGCAAAACCCCCGCACCGGCGGGCGGTGCGGGGTGTGGCGCTGACGCCCGCCAGGGCTACCGCCCAGCCTCTGGGGATGACGGTGGTGCAGGAGTCCGTCCAGACGGTGCCGTCACCGTGAAAACCGCCCCGTCCTCAGCCGCGTCCGATGTAGGGCATGGTGGTGGCCATGATGGTCATGAACTGGATGTTGGCGGACAGCGGCAGGCTCGCCATGTGGACGACCGCCCGCGCCACCTCCGCCACGTCCATGCGCGGCTCGGGGCGGATGGAGCCGTCGGCCTGCAGGATGCCGGCGGCCATGGGGGCGGTCATGTCGGTGGCGGCGTTGCCGATGTCGATCTGGCCGCAGGCGATGTTGAAGGCGCGGCCGTCCAGCGACAGCGACCGGGTAAGGCCGGTGATGGCGTGCTTGGTCGCCGTATAGGGGGCGGAGAACGGCCGCGGCACATGGGCCGAGATGGAGCCGTTGTTGATGATCCGCCCGCCCTGCGGCTGCTGCGCCCGCATGACGCCGAAGGCCTGGCGGGCGCACAGGAAGGCGCCGGTCAGGTTGACGGAGACCACCGCCAGCCAGTCTTCCACCGCCAGCTCGTCCACCGGCACCGGCGGGGCGCCGCGGCCGGCGTTGTTGAACAGCACGTCGAGCCGCCCGAAGGCCGCCACCGTATGGTCGAACACCGACGCCACCGCCGCCGGATCGCCCACATCGGCCGGCAGCACCAGGCAGCGGCTGCCGCCGGCGGTGATCGCGGCGGCGGTGTCCTCCAGGGGTTCGGCGCGGCGGCCGACCAGGGCGGCGGCGTGGCCGGCCTCGGCAAGGGCGATGGCGACGGCGCGGCCGATGCCGCTGCCGGCGCCGGTGACCAGGGCGGTCTTGTCCATGGCTGATGCTCTTCCTCTGTCTGCTTGACCGGCGCCGAGCATGCCACAGCCCCGGCGCCGGGCGGCACCCCCTCAGTCGTCGCTGCGGCGGAAGAAGGCGGTCAGTTCGGCATCGGGGATCTGCTGCGCCGCGTAGCCGAAGGTGCCCGGCCCGGCCAGTTCCTCCGCCGCCCGCCGCAGCAGGCCGAAGCAGGCGCGGGCGAGGCTGCCGCCGGTGGTGACCCGGGTGACGCCCAGCGCCGCCAGGGTGGCGGTATCCAGCGTCGGGCCGGTGAAGCCCATCACCACCGTTACCGGCGCATCGACGGCGCGGACGAAGCGGCCGATGCTGTCGGCATCGGCGAGGCCGGGCGCGAACAGGCAGTCGGCGCCGGCGTCGCGATAGGCGATGGAGCGCTCGATGGCCTCGTCCAGCGCCTGCGGGCCGTGGCGCAGCAGGGCGTCGGTGCGGGCGGTGAGGGTGAAGGGAACGCCGCCGGCATCGGCATCGGCGGCGGCGCGGGCGGCGCGGATGCGGTCGCAGGCGAGGTCGCGGTCGTAGAGGTCGGCGTCGGGGTCGCCGGCCACGTCCTCGATGTTGCCGCCCACCAGCCCGGCGGCGAGGGCGGCGGTGACGGTGGCCGCCACCTCGGCGGGGGAGGCGCCGTAGCCGTCCTCCAGGTCGCCGCTCACCGGCAGCGGCACGGCGGCGGCGATGGCGGCGCAGTGGGCGAGCATGGTGTCGCGCGGCACCGCCAGGCTCTGGTCGGGGCGGCCGAGGGCATAGGCGATGCCGGCGCTGGTGGTGCCGATGGCGGGGAAGCCCTGCGCCGCCAGCAGGCGGGCGGAGCCGGCATCCCAGGCATTGGGCATGACGAACAGCGGCCCGGCGGCGGTCAGGCGGCGCAACGCGGCGCCGCGCAGGCGCCGGGCGGAGAGGGTATCGTCGTCGGCTGCGGTCATGGCGGGCTCCTGCGCGCGGTGGGGCGAGGGTCCAGCAGGCGCCGCCCGGCGTCCGGCGGCAAGGGCCATCGCTTCCGCGGCGGGCGGGGCCACGGTGCCGGCCCGTCGCCAATGGCCCTTGACCTCAACCGTGGTTGAGGCCCTATGTCGGGGGCTCTTTCGACCCCGTCTGCAAGGAGCAAGGCGCCGATGACCAGCAGCCAGACGCTGACGGCAGACCCGCCGCCGACCGACCGACCCGTGCCCGCCGCCGCCCCGCCAGCCCCCTCGGTGATTGCCGTGCGGGGGCTGGAGAAGGTCTATGCCGGCGGCCATCATGCCCTGAAGGGCATCGACCTAGACATCCGTCGCGGCGAGATCTTCGCCCTGCTCGGCCCCAACGGGGCGGGCAAGACCACCCTCATCAGCATCATCTGCGGCATCGTGCAGCCGAGCAGCGGCACGGTGCTGGCCGACGGCCACGACATCCTGCGCAACTATCGCGCCGCCCGCTCCGCCATCGGGCTGGTGCCGCAGGAAATCGCCACCGACATGTTCGAGACGGTGCTCGACACCGTGCGCTTCAGCCGCGGCCTGTTCGGCAAGCCGCGCAACGATGCCCACTTGGAGAAGGTGCTGCGCGACCTGTCGCTGTGGGAAAAGCGCGACGCCAAGATCATGGCCCTGTCCGGCGGCATGAAGCGGCGGGTGATGATCGCCAAGGCGCTGTCGCACGAACCGTCCATCCTGTTCCTCGACGAACCCACCGCCGGCGTCGACGTGGAGCTGCGCCGCGACATGTGGGAGATGGTGCGGGGCCTGCGCGACAGCGGCGTCACCATCGTGCTCACCACCCACTACATCGAGGAAGCGGAGGAGATGGCCGACCGCATCGGCGTGATCCGCAAGGGCGAGATCATCGTCGTCGACGAGAAGGCCGAACTGATGCGCAAGCTGGGCCAGTCGCAGCTGATCCTGCACCTGCAGGCGCCGCTGGCGGCGGTGCCGGCCGACCTGGCCGGGCTGCCGCTGACCCTGTCGGCGGACGGCATGGAACTGGTCTACACCTTCGATTCCCAGGCCGACCGCACCGGCATCGCCGCCCTGCTGCGGCGGCTGGGGGAACAGGGCATCGACTTCAAGGATCTGCAGACCCGGCAAAGCTCGCTGGAGGAGATCTTCGTCACGCTGGTGAGGGGGGCGTCGTGAACATTTACGCCGTGAAGGCCATCTACATGTTCGAAATGGCCCGCATGTGGCGCACGCTGATGCAGAGCATCGCCACGCCGGCCATCTCCACCTCGCTCTACTTCATCGTCTTCGGCGCCGCCATCGGGTCGCGCATGGAGGAGATCGGCGGCGTGCCCTATGGCGCCTTCATCGTGCCGGGGCTGATGATGCTGTCGATCCTGACCGAGAGCATTTCCAACGCCGCCTTCGGCATCTACATGCCGCGATTCTCCGGGACGATCTACGAGGTGCTGTCGGCGCCGGTGTCGCCGGGGGAGATCGTGCTCGGCTATGTCGGGGCGGCGACCACCAAGTCGCTCATCCTGGCGCTGGTGATCCTGGCGACGGCGCGGCTGTTCGTGCCGTTCGAGATCGTCCACCCGCTGGCCATGGCCGGTTTCCTGGTGCTGACGGCGCTGACCTTCAGCCTGTTCGGCTTCGTCATCGGCATCTGGGCCGACGGGTGGGAGAAGCTGCAGATCGTGCCGATGATGATCATCATGCCGCTCACCTTCCTCGGCGGCACGTTCTATTCCATCGACATGCTGCCGCCGTTCTGGCGCACGGTGGCGCTGTTCAACCCGGTGGTCTACCTGGTCAGCGGCTTCCGCTGGAGCTTCTATGGCGTCGCCGACGTCCACATCGGCGTCAGCCTGGCCATGACCTTCGCCTTCCTGGGGCTGTGCCTGGCGGTGATCTACGTCATCTTCCGCACCGGCTACCGCCTGAAGACCTAAGGGCTGCGGCGGAGTCAGTCCCGCCGCAGCAGCAGCACTTCGACGTGATGGGTGGCTTCGTAGGGGTAGCGGAAGGCCTTCAGCCCCCACGGCGCCAGCCGCGCCATGACCGACGGCGGCACCAGGGGGTGGATGAGGGCATTCACCCCCCAGCCGTCCTCCACCATGAAGGTATAGGCCTCGCGGGCGCTGCGGAACACCACCGGGAAGGTGAGGGTGCGCCGCTCCACCACCGTGAAGCCGGCCTCGGCGAAGGCCGGCAGCATGTGCTCGAAGCTTTCCGGCGTGTTGGAGCGGGCCAGGCCGCGCCGCGCCGCCGCCCGCACCAGCCGGCTGCGGATGCTGCGGTGGCGGCCAAGCTCGGCCAGCTGGGCCTGCAGCGGCCGGGCCATTTCGTTGGTGGAGGTGGCAAGCGACAGCACGCCGCCCGAACGCAGCAGCGCCGCCGCCTCGCGCAGCACCGCCGTCAGCGGCACATAGGCCAGGATGAAGTGGGCGAAGACGGCGGTGAACTCCCCCGCCGGCAGCAGCCGCGACGCATCGGCGGCCGAGCCTTCGATGGCGGTGAGGCCGGGCAGGCGGGCGGTGGCACGCCGCAGCATCTCCGGCGAGATGTCGACGCCGGCCGGCTCCACCGGCACCGGGCAGCGGGCCATCAGCGAGGCCAGCAGGTCGCCGTCGCCGATTCCCAGGTCGACCACGCGGGCCGGCTGCGGCCAGTGGTGCCAGTGCGGCTCCAGGGTGTCCAGCGCCGCCGCCGTCTTGCTGCCGATGATGCCTTCCTCGGCGCGGTAGCTCTGGGCGACAAGGTCGTGCACCCGCCGGCTGCCGCCGGTTCCGCCGGTGCCGCGGGCGGCCGGACGGGAGGGGTGCGGCCGGGTGGTCAGGAGGTGGCGCATGTGGACAGGGCTTCCCGGGGAGGATGGGGATGGGTGCTGGCCGAAAGGGATGATGTCTTGAAGCAGAACCCGCCCCTGGGGTAGGAGATAGTTACCACTTTCGTGCCCTTTGGCCGCAGGTCCGGTGCGGGTGTGATCCTCTGGCGCATGGGTGGTCCGTGTAGAAGCCTCGGGCGGATCGGGTGTCTGCAACCAAATGAATGCGGTCGGCGGGCTTGAGCATATACCGCAGGATGTTCCCTGGCAGCAATGCCGGCTGTTCCACGACCTGCCGCCGGCGGCGCTGGCGGCGGTGGGGCGGCGGCTGAGCAGCCACGATCACGCCGCCGGCGCCATCCTGTTCCGCGAGGGCGAGGCGGCGGACCGGCTGTATGTGGTGCTGTCGGGGCAGCTGGAGGTGCTGATCGGCGCCGACCTGATGCCGGTGGCGCAGCTGGAGCCGGGCGAGCATTTCGGCGAGATGGGGCTGCTGTCCGCCGCCCCGCGCGCCGCCACCATCCGCGCCGCCGGTCCGTGCCGGGTGGTCGCCCTCGACCGGGCGGCGCTCGAGTCCCTGCGGCAGGAGGACGGCGTCGACATCCTGGCCCATGCCATGCGCCTGCAGGCCGACACGCTCGACATGCGCCTGCGCGACTCCAATGCCCGCGCCGCCGACGGCCTGCGCAGCCTGATCAGGGCGCAGCAGGAGCGGCTGGCCTTCGGCCGGGTGTTCGCCAACATCATCCTGGTGATGTTCGTCTACATCTCGTCGCTGGACGTGCTGCGCCGGCTGGCGGCCCATGGGGCGTCGACCACCCTCGTCAGTTCCGGCCTGCTGCTGGGCATGGCGGCGGCATCGTGGCTGATCGTGCGCTACAGCGGCTTCCCGCGCGAGGCCTTCGGGCTCACCCTGCGCAACTGGCGCCACAGCCTGATCGACGGCCTGGGGTGGAGCGTGGTGTTCTGCGCCGCCCTGACGGCGCTGAAGGCGGTGCTGGTGACCGTGGTGCCGGCCTACCAGGGCATGGCGGTGATCGCGCCGTGGGTGTCGCCGGCCGGGGTGGGGGCGACGGTGAGCGCCTATCTTCTCTATGCCGTGCTGTCGCCGGTGCAGGAGTTCGTCGCCCGTGGCGCCATCCAGGGCTCGCTGCAGCAGATGCTGACCGGGCCGGAAGGCGGCGGCTGGAAGGCGGTGGTGCTGGCCAGCGCCATCTTCTCCATCAGCCACCAGCACCTGGGCCTCGGCTATGCCCTGGCGGTGTTCCTGCCGGGCCTGTTCTGGGGCTGGATGTACCTGCGCCACGGCTCGCTGATCGGGGTCAGCGTCAGCCATGTGGTGATCGGCCTGTGGGTGACGGGCGTGCTGGATATCGCCGCCCTGACGGCCATTTTCTAGGCGCTCGCGGCGGCCGGCAGCGGATCGGCCACCATGACCCGGTTGCGCCCGGCCGCCTTGGCGCGGTAGAGGGCGGCATCGGCCCGCCGCAGCACCCCCGCCAGATCGTCGCCGGGGTGCAGCGGCGGCGGCGCGATACCGATGCTGACGGTGACGGCGATGGGCTGGCCGTCGTCGTCGCACGCCGCCAGCGCCGTCGCCGCCAGGCGGATGCGCTCCGCCGCCGTCAGGGCTTCCGCCGCCGTGCTGTCGGGCAGCATGAGCACGAATTCCTCGCCGCCGAAGCGGGCCAGCACGTCCTCCCGCCGCAGGCAGGCGGAGACGGCGCGCACGAAATCCTGCAGCACCTGATCGCCGGCGGCATGGCCGTGGCGGTCGTTCAACTGCTTGAAGTGGTCGAGGTCGAGCACCAGGAAGGCCGGCGCCCGCCGCCCGCGCCGCGCCCGGGCCAGCTCGCGCTCGGCCATGTCGGTGAAGGCGCGGCGGTTGTAGGCGTCGGTGAGCGGGTCGCGGGTGGCCTGGCGGTTCAACTCCGCGTGCAGCACCTCGCTGGTCAGCACCACCAGCCCGAGGGTGACCAGGATGACCCACACGAAGGCCTCCAGGAAGGTCACCGTGCCCATGACGCCGGCCGGGAACAGGCTGTTCGACGGCGGTGCCACGGCGGCGATGGCGCCGCGGGCGGCATAGAAGATGGCGTGGCCGGCGCACAGCACGGCCAGCACGTGGCGGCTGTTGGTGGCCGGCGCCTCGTGGCGCACGAATTCCCGCGCCGTCAGCACCAGCAGGGCGGAGGTCATGAACGACATGATCATCACCCGCGCCGCCATGCCGTCGTCGCCCATGAACAGCCACAGGCCGACCGCCGTCAGCCCCAGCGGCAGCGCCACCTGCATCGGACGCAGGCGCCGCCCGGCCAGCCGCCGCGCCCCCAGCCACAGCAGCAGGTAGCCGGCCAGGATGGCGGTATTGGCGACGACGATGCCGACGGTCGGCCCCGCCACCGTCCGCGTCAGGGCCAGCGCCAGGCCGAGGCTGCTGAGGAACTGCGACGCCGACCACAGCCCGATCCCCCGCACCGGCAGATGCAGCCGGCTGGCCGCCGCCAGGGCGATGCCGCCGGCCAGGGTGGTCAGCGTCATGGTGAAGATCAGGGTCGGAACGTCCAGCTCCACGGCCGGCTCCTCGGGGCAGGGCGACATCTGACGGGTGCGAGAGACTACACGGAAAGGATTAACAAGAACCACCTGCGACCGTCTGCCGGGTCGGCGGTGGCCGTAAAGTCCGCCGACATCCGCCGGAGGGCGCAGCCGCAGCGGCTCCGGCAGGGGCCGCCGCCGGGGCGCCCGGCGCCCGCCGTCCCTACGCCGGACGATGCTTCGGCGGCGGTGGTGGTGCGGCGGTGTCGGCCGGCTTTACACCGGCGCCGTGTCGAGCGTCGCGCCGCCGCGCCCGGCCTGTCTGGCCCGCCGCTTGCTGCTATGGGCCGGCCTGTCAACCGGACCGGAGCTGCCCTGCAATGCGGATGACCGCCCTTCGGATGAGCCTTGCCTCTGCCCTTCTCTCCGCCATCGCCGCCGTTCCGGCGGCCCAGGCGGGCCCGGCGACGGCGCCGGGGGAGGCCGCCTTCCGCGAGGGTGTGCGCTATGAACATGCCGAGGGGGTGGCCCGCGACTACGAAAAGGCACTCGGCCACTACTGCCGCGCCGCCGCCGCCGGCAACTCCGACGCCATGTTCGCGCTGGCGTGGATGCACCTCAACGGCCGCGGCGTCGACCAGAGCGACGGCCGCGGCGTCACTTGGCTGAAGGCCGCCGCCGAGGCCGCCCCCGCCACGGCGCCGAAGCTGCTGGCCCGGCTTGGCGGCATCGCCGCCGAAGGGGCGCCGCGCTGCCCCGGCATGCAGCCGCCCATGCCCGCCGCCGGCGGTCGCCTGCCGCTCAACCCGCCGGCCGCCTACCGCGAGATCGTCGAGCAGGTGGCGGCGGAATACGCCCTCGACCCCAACCTGGTGCTGGCGGTGATGGCGGTGGAATCGGCCTACCGCCCGGATGTGGTCAGCCACGCCAACGCCCAGGGGCTGATGCAGCTGATCCCCGAGACCGCCGCCCGCTTCGGCGTCAGCGACCCCTTCGACCCGGCCCAGAACATCCGCGGCGGCGCCAGGTACCTGCGCTGGCTGCTGTCGCTGTTCGAGGGCGACGTCACCCGCACCCTGGCCGCCTACAACGCCGGCGAGAACGCGGTGCTGCGCTACGGCGGCATCCCGCCCTATGAGGAAACCCAGACCTACGTCGTGAAGATCCGCCGCTACTATGAGGCGGAACATCACCCCTACGTCCCCGGCCTCGCCACCCCGCCCGCCGCGGTGGTGCAGGTGGCGGCGGCGGCGACCCAGGCGCCGTAGGGGCGGCAGGCGCGGCGCCTCAGCTCCACGCCTGCACTCCCAGCGCCCCGGCCATGGCGACCAGCGCCAGACCGCAGGCGGCGTTGACGGTGCGGTAGAGGACGGGGGTGAGGATGCGGCGGAACCACGCCGTCACCCCGGCGGCGATGAAGCACCACAGCACCGACGACGTCATGAAGCCGGCGAAGAACACGGCATAGTGCGCCGGCTCCGGCCGCTCGATGCCGAGCGCCACCAGCGCCCCACCCAGCGCCATCCAGTAGGCGACGGCGAAGGGGTTGGTCAGCGGCAGCAGGGCGCCGGCCAGGAAGGCGCCGTCGGGCGCCCCCGCCGCCGCCTCGGCCGCCGCCGCCGGCCTGTCGCCGCGCGCCGCATCGCGCAGGGCCTGCAGGCCGAGCCAGGCCAGCAGCGCCACCCCGGCCGCCGCCAGCAGGCCGCGCGCCGCCGCCACCTCCATCAGCACGCCGGCTCCGGTCAGGCCGACAATCGCCCAGGCGGCATCCCCGATCAGCGATCCCACCTGCACGGCGAAGGCCGGGCGGAAGCCGTGGGCGAGGCCGCGCCGCAGGGTCTCCGCCGCCACCGCCCCCGGCGGCGCATTGAAGGCGAGGCCGACCCAGAAGGCGGCGATGAACAGGGTGAGCATGGCGGGCAGGGCCTCCGGCGCGGGATGACGATGTCGCGCCAATGTGCTGCGTCGCCGCATCCGCGTCTTGAAGCCGATTGCGGTGGCGGGCAGGATGCGCCCCGACTTGAAATTTTGCGAGAAAGCGCATGATCCGCCATATCGTACTGTTCAGCGCCAAGGATAAGCAGGACCTGCACACCATCCATCAGGGCCTGTCCATCCTGCGCGACATCCCCCACGCCCGGACGCTGGAGGTCGTGCTCAACGAAAAGCACGATGCCTGGTCGGACGAGATCGACGTGGTGGTCTACGGCGAGTTCGACGACGAGGCGGCGCTGGCCGCCTACAAGGCCCACCCGCTGTATGAAGAGAGCATCCGCCGGGTGCGGCCGCTGCGGGAAACCCGCATCGCCGTTGACTTCACCTCTCCGGCGCGGGGCTGAGCCCCTTCCGCCACCGCGCCGGCGTGGTGCCCATCACCCGCCGGAACGCGGTGGTCAGGTGGCTCTGGTCGGCGAAGCCGCTGGCGGCCGCCGTTTCGGCGATGGGGGTGCCGGCATCCAGCATCCGCCGCGCTGCCGCCACCCGCAGCTGCTGGTGCCACAGGCGCGGCGGCAGGCCGTGGCGGGCATGGAAGCTGCGGGCCAGGTGATAGCGGCTGAGGCCGCAGACCGCCGCCAGTTCCGCCAGGTCCACCGGCCGGTCGAGCGTCGCCCGCAGGTACTCCGCCGCCCGCGCCAGCCGGTCGGGCGCCGCCGGCGGCGGGGCGGCCGCCGGGCGGTCGGCATGGCGGCGGATCAGATCGCCCAGCGCCAGCACCACTGCGTCCAATCCCGACTCGCCCGCCCCCGGTGCCGCCAGCCGCACCAGGGCGGCGGCCACGGCGGCATCGTCGATGACCGGCCGGGCGAGGGCGACCGTGGCGCCGTCGCGGCCGGTAGCCTCGGCGGCAAGGTCCGCGAAGGCCTGCGGGCTGACGTACAGCGACACGAAATCCGCCGCCGGCCCCTCGAACCGTCCCGCCTGCACGGCGCCGGGGGCATAGGCGGTGATGGCGCCGGCGGCGACGTCGTGGTGGCGGTGGTCCAGCCACAGGTGTTCGCGCCCGGTCAGGTTGACGCCGATCACCCAGTCGTCGTGGAAATGGCGGTCGTAGGCGAGGCTGCCGCCCGGCGCCCGCACCCGCACCACCTCGATGCCGTCGTGCCGCCACAGGCGGCTGACCGCTGCCATGTCGTCGCTCCCGCCACCGGCAATAGAGGCCACTATCGCGGCAGTTCCACCGCACGGTCAATGGGCGGCGCAGCAATGCTGATGTTGCATGGCAGCAAGAAAAGGACCGAAAAACGCCGAAATCGATTTCGGTTGCGCCTGCCCCTGGCCCGGGTGGAGCATACGGGTGGGGCTTGCCGGAGCCGATGCGCCACCCGCACCGTCGCCCCGGCCGGCGCCGCAACAGCGTCGGACAGCCCTTGGGTCAACGAGGGAGAAGGAGACGGTCCATGGTCGGCAAGGCATCAACGCCCCGCGTGGCGGCCCTGGTGGGGCCATACATGGGCGGCAAGACGACGCTCCTTGAGAGCATTCTCCATGCGGCAGGCGCCACGCACCGCCGCGGTACCGTAAGCGACAAGTCCTCCGTCGGCGACTCCTCGCCCGAGGCGCGCGACCGCCAGATGAGCGTCGAGGTCAACGTGGCCGCCTGCGCCTGGCTGGACGAGCCCTGGACCTTCCTCGACGCCCCCGGCTCCACCGAATTCCTGCAGGATGCCCTGGCCGCCGCCCTGGTGGCCGACGTGGCGGTGGTGGTGTGCGACCCCGAGCCCGAACGGGCGGTGATGGTGGCGCCCATCCTCAAGTTCCTGGACGACCGCCAGATCCCGCACGTGCTGTTCATCAACAAGGTCGACCACCACAACGTCGACGTCCGCGCGGCGCTGGAGGCGCTGCAGGTCCATTCGCAGCGGCCGCTGGTGCTGCGCGAAGTGCCCATCAAGGAAGGCGACGAGATCGTCGGCTATGTCGACCTGGTCTCGGAACGCGCCTACCGCTACAAGCCGGGCGAGCCGTCGGACCTCATCCGCATCCCCGACAGCGTGCGCGACGGCGAACAGGCCGCCCGCCAGGAAATGCTGGAGGCGCTGGCTGACTTCGACGACCACTTGATGGAAGAACTGCTGGAAGAGGTGGTGCCGCCGAAGGAAGAGGTCTATGCCGACCTCGCCAAGGATCTGGAAGACGACAAGATCGTGCCGGTGTTCTTCGGCTCCGCCGACAAGTGCGAGGGCGTGCGCCGGCTGCTGAAGGCCCTGCGCCACGAGGTGCCGGGTCACGAAACGGCCGCGCTGCGCGCCGGCCTCGATCTGGATGCCGCCGGCGATGCGCCGCTGGCGCAGGTGTTCAAGACCGTCCACGCCCCCCATGCCGGCAAGCTGTCCTACGTGCGCGTATGGAACGGCGCGGTGAAGGACGGCATGACCGTGGAGTCCTCCGCCGGCGGCGGCGGCAAGGTGACCGGCGTGTTCACCCTGTTCGGCGGCGAGACCCGCAAGACCGATCAGGCGCCGGCCGGATCGGTGGTGGCGCTCGGCCGCCTGGAAGAGGTGCCGACCGGCGCCGTGGTGGGCGTGAAGCCGCCGGCCGACGTGGAATGGCTCGACCCGCTGACACCGCTGTTCGCGCTGGCGGTGCGCCCGGCCAAGCAGGGCGACGACGTGAAGCTGTCGGGCGCGCTGCAGAAACTGTGCGAGGAAGACCCGAGCCTCTCCGTCGAGCAGAACGCCGGCACCGGCGAGATGCTGCTGTGGGGCCAGGGCGACACCCACCTGCAGGTGGCGGTGGCCAAGCTGGCGCGGGTCTACCATGTGGAGGTCACCACGGCGCCGCCGCAGGTGCCGTACAAGGAGACCATCCGCAAGGGCACCCAGGTGCAGGGCCGCCACAAGCGGCAGACCGGCGGCCATGGCCAGTTCGGCGACGTGCATGTGCGCATCAAGCCGCTCGGCCGCGGCGAGGGCTTCGCCTTCACCGACCACATCACCGGCGGCGTGGTGCCGCGGCAGTACATCCCGGCGGTGGAGCAGGGGGTGCGCGAGTATCTGGCGCGCGGCCCGCTCGGCTTCCCGGTGGTGGATGTGGCGGTGGAACTGTTCGACGGCAGCTATCACACCGTCGACAGCTCGGAAATGGCCTTCAAGACGGCGGCGCAGATCGCCATGCGCGACGGCATGCCCCAGTGCGAGCCGCTGCTGCTGGAGCCGTTGCTGATGGTCGAGGTCAGCGTGCCGACCGAGTACACCTCCAAGGCGCAGCGGGCGCTGTCCAGCCGCCGCGGCCAGATCCTCGGCTTCGACCGCCGTCCGGGGTGGGAGACCTGGGACACGGTGACGGCCTGCGTGCCGCAGGCTGAAATGCACGACCTGATCGTCGAGCTGCGCTCGGTGACCATGGGCGTCGGCACCTTCGCCTGGCGGTTCGAGCGCCTGCAGGAAGTGCAGGGCCGCACCGCCGACCAGGTGGTGGAAAAGCGCAAGCAGGAGCTGGCGACCGCCTGAGGCTCGTCCCGCCACGGCCCCCGCCCGCCTTGCGGCCGGCGGGGGCCGTGCGCGTTCAGGCGTTGACGATGTAGCCGCCGTTGGGGTGCAGCACCTGACCGGTGAAGTAGCTGCCGTCGTCGCTGGCCAGGAAGACGTAGCTCGGCGCCACCTCGTCGGGCTGGCCGGCGCGACCCATGGGCGCCTGCTTGCCGAACTCCGCCACCTTGTCTTCGGGGAAAGTGGCGGGAATGAGCGGCGTCCAGATCGGCCCCGGCGCCACCCCGTTCACCCGGATGCCCTTGTCGATCAGCATCAGCGCGATGGAGCGGGTGAAGGCGACGATGGCGCCCTTGGTCGAGCTGTAGGCGATCAGCTGCGGGTTGCCCTTGTAGGCGTTCACGCTGGTGGTGTTGATGATGCTGCTGCCCGGCTGCAGGTGGGGCAGGGCGGCGCGCGTCAGGTAGAAGTAGGCGTGGATGTTGGTGCGGAACACCTGATCCCACAGCTCCGGCGTGATCTCCAGCAGGTCGTCGACCTTGTGCTGTTCCGCCGCATTGTTGACCAGGATGTCGAGGCGCCCCAGCTCGCGCACCGTTTCGTCCACCACCCGCGGGCAGAACGCGGGGTCGCCCAGGTCGCCGCGGATGAGGTGGCAGCGGCGGCCCTCGGCCTCCACCAGCCGGCGGGTTTCCTCGGCGTCCTTGTCTTCCTCCAGATAGACGATGGCGCTGTCGCAGCCTTCGCGGGCGTAGTGGACGGCGACGGCGCGACCGATGCCGCTGTCGCCGCCGGTGATGATGGCGACCTTGCCGGTCAGCTTGTCGCTGCCCTTGTAATCGCGCCGGATGGGCTCCGGCGCCGGGGCCATGCGGTGTTCGTCGCCCGGCTGGCTCTGGCGCTGGGGCGGGAAGGGCGTGTCCTCGGCCATGGATGGCTCCTCTGGCGTGGGGGTGGGGATGGGACGGGCGTCGTGGCGGACGGGGCCGGCGGCGGGGCCGGGGCGCGGCAAGGGCGGCACCGGCTGGTGCCGCCCCCCTGCAATGTCCGGCGACCGCCGCCGCCGGTCAGTCGGTCGGTCAGTGGGCGCGCTTCTTCATCTCGCGATAGCGCTCGGCCATTTCCACGGCGGCGTCGTCATCGACGGTTTCGCGCGCCTGCGGGAAGATCTCGTCTTCCTCGTCGGAGATGTGGTGCTCCAGCGCCTGCTGCAGTTCGCGGATGGTCTCGATGAACTCGTCGGAGGTCTTGTCCATCTTTTCGAGCTTGGCCAGCATCTGCTTGGCTTCCTTGTGCTCGTCCAGGGCGTCCTTCACCTCCTCGCGGGCTTCCTTGTCGCCCTTGTCTTCGCGGAAGGTGGGATAGAAGACCTCTTCCTCGAACTTGGTATGGACCTCCAGTTCCTGCTTCACCTTCTGGAACAGGTCTTCGCGGGTCTTTTCTGCCCCGTTTGAGGTTTCCAGCAGGCGGGTCAGGGCCTTCTTGACGGCCTCGTGGTCTTTCTGAAGCAGCTCGTAGATCTGCTGAGCCATGGGGGAGTCTCCTCTCCGTGTTGCGGTTTCTCCCCTCCAACGGAGTAGCGTGGGCTCAGGTTGGCAGACGATGCGCCGTCACAGATTGCGCACAGCCGCCAGCGCCTCCGAATGGAACTCCCGCCGGTAGAGAACGGCCAGAACCCCTGCCGTCATGGCTGCAAAGGCTTCCGGTCCCAGCATCCAGCCCAGCGCCGCCAGGGCGAAGAAGTACGCCCTCAGACCGCGGTTGAAATGGTGGCCGGAAATGCGGCTGAGCGCCGCCGCCGCCTCGGAGATGCGGGCTTCGGCGGCGGGGTCGCTGCCGGCCTCGGCGGGCAGGCTGCCGACGGTGATGGAGCAGTAGTTGGCCAATCGGAAGGCCCAGGCGAACTTGAAGAAGGCGTAGATGAAGATCACCAGCAGGAGGATCACCTTCCCCTCCCAGGCGGCCGGGTCGGTATCCACCTGCACCGGCAGGCGGGCCAGGGCGCGGGCGCCTTCCTCCGCCACGCCCAGCATGGCGATCAGGCCGCCGATGACGAAGATGGTGGTGGAGGCGAAGAAGCCGATGCCGGTCAGCAGGTTGCCGAGGATCTGGGTGTCGACGATGCGCACCTCGCGTCGGCAGGCCTCGGTCATCCACGCCCGCCGGCGGGCGTTCATGGCATAGCCGATGCTGCGCCGCCGCGCCGGGCCGTGGTCGGCGAACAGCGTGTAGCCCAGCCACACCACCAGGAACCACGCCAGCGCCGCCGCGTCGCTGGCATCCATC
Source organism: Caenispirillum bisanense (assembly GCF_039523075.1). Lineage (NCBI taxonomy): Bacteria > Pseudomonadati > Pseudomonadota > Alphaproteobacteria > Rhodospirillales > Novispirillaceae > Caenispirillum > Caenispirillum bisanense. The sequence continues at coordinate 49,761 of NZ_BAAAEP010000015.1, read as the reverse complement.
CATGCCGTCATGCCCGGTTCTTCCCAGCTGCCTCTGCCGGCCGCCAGTATAGCGGCAGCGGCGGCGGCCGTCAGGTGAGGGCGACGAAGACGGCGGTCAGGGTGGTCAGGCTGGCCATCACGCCGGCGACGATTGGGCTGACCGCCCCCTGGCGCCACATCAGGACGATCATGCCGACGATCATCGGCGCGACGATGAGCATGGCGAGCTGCTTGTCGGTCATGGCGGGGCCTCCCTCCGGTCCGGGACTGGCGCCCACCTCACCCCATCGCCGTCGCCGCCGCCTTGACTGCGGACAAGGCCGGCCGGGCGGGTCAGCCGGCCCCCCGATCCTCTTTGCCCGCGTTCTCCTGCCGCTGCTGCACGCCGCGGTAGGCTCATACCGTTTGCAGTTCGCGCTTTAAGGAAAATCAACACGTTATTGGTGGGATTCGGCAGAACTGCGGCGGCTGCGGGGCGTTGAGTCGTCAACCGTGCCCGCCCCTGCGGGTTCGTCTGTCCCTCCAGACCAAGGAGACGACCATGGCTGACACCTACCGCGGCAACGGCAGCGACAGCGACGCCGAGCGCTTGCGGGCCCTCGGCCGCGAAGCCCGCGACAGCGGCATGAATGCCGTAGAGCAGGGCTTCGAAGGCGTGCGCGACAGCGCCGCCGGCCGCGCCCGCCGCACCGGCGAAGCGCTGCGCGATGCCGCTGACCGGCTGGAAGGCGACCCCATCGGCAGCGCCATGCAGATGGCCGCCGACCGCCTGGACGACCTGTCGCAGGCGCTGCGCCAGCAGGACCTGCGCGGCATGCTCGACCAGGTGCAGAGCTTCGCCCAGCGGCAGCCGGTGCTGTTCGTCGGCGGCATGATGGCGCTCGGCTTCGCCCTCGGCCGCTTTGCTGCTGCCGGCAGCGGCGCCGACATGGCCTCCGGCCTGCGCGACGACCATCGCCGGTCCGGCAGCGACATGCGTTCTGACCGCCTGGCCGCCGGCCCGGCCGCGGCCTCGGCCGTCGCCGGCACCTTGAGCGGCACCGGCACCGGCAGCGAGCCCGGCCGCAGCCGTCCCACCGCCACCGCTGCCTCGCCCACCGGCGGCGAGATGATGCCGCCGCGCGGCGGCACCGCCGGCACCGGCGCCGACCCCGGCGGCCGCCCGCACTGAGTCCGGGGCAACAGGAGACCGACAACATGAGCCATATCAGCATGCATGACCGCAGTCTGGGCGAGCTGGTGGGTACCCTTGGGCGCGATGTCGTCCAGCTGGTGCGCCAGGAAGTCCAGCTTGCCCGCGCCGAGATGGACGAAAGCGTCCACAAGGCGCTCGGCGCCCTCATCACCATCGGCGTCGGCCTCGCCATCGCCATGGCGGCGCTGGTGATCCTTCTGCTGGCCGCCGTGCAGGGCCTGTCCACCGTGTGGCAGCCGTGGGTGGCGTCGCTGGTGGTCGGCGGCACCGCGCTGGTGGTCGCCATCGTCCTTGCCATGTCCGGCCGTGCCGCCCTGCGCAGCACCCGCCTGGCGCCGCGCCGAACCCGCGACAACCTGCAGCAGGATCGCGAGATGCTGAGGGAGCACGTCCGATGACCGACCATCGCACCCCCGACGAGATCGAACGCGATCTGGAAGCCACCCGCGCCGAGCTTGATGCCACGCTCGATGCCCTGCAGGCCCGCCTCAACCCTCAGGCGGCCATGGATCAGGCCATCAGCTATGCCCGCGAGAACGGCGGCATCTTCGGCCGCAACCTGATGGCCCAGGTGCGCGACAACCCGCTGCCCGCCATCCTGGCCGGCGTCGGCCTGACGTGGCTGATGACCGCCCGCGACAGCGGCCCCTCCGCCGACCGCATGGCGGCCGGCGCCGCCGCCTTCCGCGACCACATGAGCGGCACCGCCAGCCGCGCCGGCGAAGGCCTCGACAGGTCCGGCAGCAGCGCCCGCGACGGGCTGCACCGGGCCGGCGACGGCATGCACCGCGCCTCCGACAGCGCCCGCGACGGCATGCATCGCGCTGCCGACAGCGCCCGCGACGGCCTCCACCGGGCCGGCGACACCATGGCCGAGGCCCGTGACCGCATGGCGGCCACCGCCTCCATGGCTGGCGAGCGGGCGAGCGAGTCCTTCCGCGCCGCCGGCCAGTTCGCGCAGCAGAACCCGCTGATGCTGGGCGTGGCGGCGGCGGCCTTCGGCGTGCTGGCGGCGGCGATGATGCCCCGCACCCGCGTCGAGGAAGAGGCCTACGAACCCTTGCGCGAACGGGTCCGCGATGCCGCCCACGACGTCGGCCACCGCGCCCTCGACCAGGCCGAGCAGCAGCTGCACAAGGCCGAGGACAAGGCAGAGGACAAGAGCCGCTCCGCCGCCTCCCGCGACGACGACCAGAACCGCGACCGCACCCAGGGCAGCAGTGCCGGGTCCGCTGCCGCCACCGCTGCCGGGCGCTCCGGCACCCCCGGCGCCAGTCCGCCGGCGGCGGCGGCGGCGGCCGGCAGCGGCTCCACTGGTACGGCCGCCTCCGGCAGCACCGGCACGGCCGCCTCCGGCAGCACAGCGGGCGCCGCCACCGGCACCGGCGGCATGAGCGACGAGGAACGCGCCGCCCGCGCCCTCGGCGTTGCCGGCCACGCCGCCCGGCCGGAACCGCTGCCGGAGGACAAGGGCCGCGCCGGCCGCGACAGGGGTGCCGGCGACGGCGGCTGGGTGCGGCCGCCGTCGGCCGATGGCCGCTCCAACCCGCGCCCGGGCCTCAGCGGCTCGCAGCACGGCGTCGACCGCTGAGGTCGGCGTCCTCCTGGACGACGCTACATCGTCCTGCGCAGGCCCCGCCCGGGTCGCCCGGCGGGGCTTTCGCTGCGGCGGGGCGGCGGGTTAGGCTGGCGGGCATCGTCCCCTAGCGCAGGAGCATGCCATGTCCGCCGTCGCCGCCGTCACCATCGCCGCCGTGCGCGCCGTCGATCCCGCCGCGGTGCCGGCCGAACGCTTCACCGCGGCGCCGGAGAAACTGGCGGCCGGCAGCGGCGATCAGGCGGTGTGGAACGTGTTCAGCGACGCCAGCGGCCAGTTCCATTGCGGGCTGTGGGAAGGGGCGGTCGGCACCCTGAACGTCGCCTATACCGAGAACGAGCTGTGCGTCATCCTCAGCGGCCGGGTGGTGCTGGCCGATGCGGCGGGCGGCAGCCGCACCTACGGCCCCGGCGACGCCTTCGTCATCCCGGCCGGCTTCACCGGCACCTGGACGACGCTGGAAGCCTGCCGCAAGATCTACGCCATCTTCGAGCCGGCCGCCGCCGCCGCCGCCGGCTGAAACGTCAGGATGCTCGCGCCAGCCGGCCGAGGCCCACCGTCGCCAGCATGCGCTTGACGTCGCCGATGCGCACCGGCTTGGTCATGTAGGTGACGAAGCCGGCCTCCAGGCCGCGTTCGATGCTCAGGGCGGTGGCATCGGCCGACAGGGCGACCACCGGAATGGCGGCCGTGGCCGGTTCGGCCTTCAGGGCGGCGAGCACGTCGAAGCCGCTCATGCCCGGCAGGTTGATGTCGAGGATGATGAGGTCGGGCAGCAGGCTGCGGGCGAGCGCCAGGCCGTTTTCCGGCGTTTCGGCGCTGGACAGGCGCAGGCCGGCCACTTCCTCGATGATCGCCTTCATGAGGGCGATGTTGGAGCGGTTGTCCTCCACATACAGCACATGGCCGTCGCGGGTGGCGGCGGCGGCACCGGCGGGATCGCCGTCCGCCGACGGCGCGGCGGCGGTGGCCGCAGCGGCGGTGGTGCGGGCGGCGAGGCTGGTGACCGGCGCCTCGGCCGCCACCGGCAGGTCGATCCAGAAGGTGCTGCCCTCGCCGTCGGAACTGACGTAGCCGATGGCGCCGCCCATCTGCTCCACCAGCTTGCGGGTGATGGCGAGGCCGATGCCGGTTCCTTCGATGGTGCCGTTCTCCTGCCCCAGGCGGGCGAAGGGCTGGAACAGCTGGTCGGCGACCTCCGCCGGGATGCCGGGGCCGGTATCGGTGACCGACAGCCGCAACTGGTCACCGCAGCGTTCGGCGCTGATGCGGACGACGCCGCCGGGGCGGTTGTACTTCACGGCGTTGGACAGCAGGTTGAGCAGCGCCTGACGGGCGCGGGTGGCATCGGCGGTCACCTCCGCCAGCGGCAGGCCGGCGGTGGCGTCGACGATCTGCAGGCTGGTGGCAGCGGGGATGGAGCGGGCGAAGGCGACGGCATCGGTCACCAGCGGCCGTACCTCCACCGCATCCAGGGTCAGCACCACGCGGCCGCTTTCGATCTTCGCCAGGTCGAGCACGTCGCCGATGAGGCTGAGCAGGTGCTCGCCGGCCTTGATGATGTGACGCAGGGCGGTGCGCTGGCGGTCGGTGGGGGGCTCCCGCCGGTTGCCTTCCAGCAGCTGGGCGAAGCCGAGGATGGCGTTGAGCGGCGTGCGCAGCTCGTGGCTCATGGACGACAGGAATTCCGACTTGGCGCGGTTGGCCTTTTCCGCCTCCGCCGCGGCGCGGGTGGCGTCCTGGGTGGCGGCGCGCAGCGACAGCTCGCTCTCGCGGATGGCCCGCACCTGCCGGAACAGGATGACGATGTTGGCGACCAGCGCCGCCGCCAGGATCACCACCGCCGCCGCCAGCACGCCGTAGAGGCGGATGGTGTCGGTGCGGTCGTTGGACAGGGTGACCTGCCGTTCGGTATTGGCGCGCACCGCCAGTTCGCCGGTATGCACCGCCAGCGCCTCCACCGATGCGGCCATGGCGGTGACGGCGGCGGTGTCGGGCACCTCGCCGGCCGCGACGGCATCGAACCACGGCACCATGGCGCGGATGTCCTCGGCGATCAGGGTCGCCAGATCCTGGCAGCGCTGGCAGGCGGCAAAGGATTCCGGGTAATAGCCGGCCTCGATGGGCTTGACGCGGCTGTAGAGGATGTCGAACCGCAGCCCCATGGACTCCAGCGACGCCCCCTCCATGCCGGCCACCAGCCGGTCAAGCTCCGACGCAAGGCGCATGGTCTCGCGGTCGAGCTGGTAGGTGGCCCATACCGCGTCCTCGCGGATGCCGGCCTTCAGGTCCGACTGCCGCCACACCAGCAGCATGAGGATGGCCGCCGCCGTGGCGAGCGCCAGGGCGGCAATGACCACCAGTCCCGGTGCGCGCCACAGCGACACGTTCATTTACTCAACCTCGATGGTCGAAATCTGCCAGACCGAGCGGTTGTAATACTTCTCGGAATTCAGCGCCGGATCAAGGTCGAAAGGATAGATGATGAAGACGGGGCCGCGTTCGCGCACCGACATTACCTTGCCGTTTTCGCGCAGCGCCAGGATGAGCCCGTCGCGCTGGAAGTCCTCCGCCGGCACCTCGGCGACGTAGTCGTTCAGCGCCCGCACCTTCAGGGTGGCGCCGCTGGCGCCGACGGCCGCCAGCACGGCGGCACCGAAGGGGCCTTCGTAGGTGGTGACGCCGCTCAGCCACGGGGTTTCCACCGCCGCCGAGCGGCCGGGCAGGGCCTCCAGCATGGCGCGGTCGAAGCGGGCGACGCCGTCGCCGTTGGTGCGGGTGATGGCGCCGGTAATGGTCAGGATCACCGGACCCTGCGGCTGCGGCAGCTCGCCGGCGGCGGCGCGGGCGGTGGCGGCGGCGGTCAGCAGCAGCACCGCGGCCAGCACGGCCGGCAGCAGCCGCCGCCAGGAAAGGCGGATGAAAGTGGGCATGGTGGTCGGCATCTTTCTGTTCGCGCGAAGGTTCGGCCGCCGATCGGCCGACGTGATGCCTGCCATGAAGCAAGAGATGTGCCGCCGCCTGACCGCCCCGCCGGCCACGCCGCCGCCCGCGCCGCCGGGGGTCCCGCGCGGGCAGGCATCAGGCAGCGGGGCGCCGCGCTGGCGTTCTGCAAATGCGGTTTCGGTCGGCCGTCGCAGTTTGCCGCGGCGGCCCGCCTGCGGGCGCGGGCGAGGGGCGAGGAGTTACGGCGCCGGCGGCGGCGCCGTCTTGCGGGCGATGCGGGCAGCCTTGATGTAGGGGCGCATGCCGGCGTCCTGCCGCAGGATGTGGTCGACCAGCCAGCGCCGCAGCATGGCGGCCATTTCCTCCAGGCTCTGCTCCGTCACCGGCTCGGTGCGGGTGACGAACCAGCCGCGGGCCTTTTCCTCCACCACCGCCAGCAGACGGCGGTGTTCCTGGGCGTGGGCGTCGTGGAAGGGGAAGCCGATGCGCGCCTGCACCGCCTCCTCCCGCGCGAAGTGGTCGCGGGCATAGGCGTGCAGGCGGCGCAGGGTGGTGGACAGCGCCTCCACCCCGGCGCCCCGTTCGGCCTCCGCCTCGAAGTCGTTGATGATGGCGATGAGGGCGCGGTGGTCGTCGTCGATCACCGGGTGTCCCACCGCCATCTGGTCGCGCCAGATCAGGGCCATGGCCGTCACTCCCCGGCGCCGGCGGAGGCCGCGGCCAGGATGGCGGCAGTCTGCAGCCCGGCATGCAGCGGCGGCCAGGCCGGGCAGTCACGGGCGCAGGCATCGGCGGCCTGCGCCAGCTCCAGATAGGCTTCCAGCCGATCCCCGCAGTTGAAGCCGGCCTCGTGACGGCCGAGCAGGATCAGGCGGTCGTCGATCGGGCAGCGGGCCCGGCGGCGGCAGTAGCTGCAGATGGCGTGGGCGGCGTTGGCCGCCGCGGGCTCGGCGGCCGGTCGCGTCAGTATCTCCCCCATTGATCCTTCCCCTCGGTGATGGTTTCGCCTGGGCCGTTCCGATCTCCTTGGTACGGCTCAAGTTACAGGGGCGTCAATGGTGCCAAAGGTAAAACTAATATAACGCAACGTTGCGCTGACGCTGTATTCAGACCTTCGTCTCAGGCATTCGACAAGAAGATGTCGGGAGAGGGGCGGCACAACCGCCTTCGGCCGTCTTCGCGTTACTTGCGGCCGGCGGAGAGTCGCACCCGGCGCAGTTGTCGGCGCTTTGCCCCCATCGGGCCGTCGGCGGGGTCTGCCTCAGCGGGAATGCGAAAGGCCCGCCGGCGGGACCGCGCGAAGCGGTGTGCCGGACGGGCCTGGATCATCGCACCGGTGCCGGATGCGGTCCGCCGCTGCCCCCTTCCCCCAAGGCAGCGTCGGGCCGTCGGCGCCAGCGATCAGCCGCTGCCTTCGAGGAAGGAGAGAATGGCGCCCTGCTGCTTCTTGTTCAGCCGGTTGAAGGCGACCAGCAGGCGCAGTTCCTCGGTGGAGATGGCGTTTTCGTCGGTGGAGGGCTGGTCGTCATCCTCGCGGAAGTCCTCGAAGAAGAACGACACCGGCACCTTCAGCACGCGGGAAATTTCCCACAGGCGGGAGGCCGAGATGCGGTTGGTGCCGCGTTCGTACTTCTGAATCTGCTGGAAGGTGACGCCGATCTGCTCACCCAGTTCCTGCTGCGTCAGGCCGAGCAGGGTACGGCGCAGGCGAACGCGGCGGCCGACGTGGCGGTCGAGCGGATGACCTTCGCGCGTCGTCTCCTCGTCGGGTGCCGCGGCGGCAGGGGTGGCGGTGGGGAGGGGCATTCGATCGACCTCGCAATGACGGGTTATTTAACCGGAGCCAATACTACCTATTGATTTGCCGTTTCGGCAAGACTTATGTTAATGCCGCAATCGGGGATAGGGCTCGTTACCTAAGAAAACATTCGGGCGGCTCTTGCAATCATTTGTGGTGAATCGGACGGCGCAACTTTCGACTTTCGTATGCGCGAGCCTTGCGGTAGCTTATCCGTGAGAAGGGGGCGGGGAAGGGGACCAATGTCCATTGCGGACTTCATAGAAGCCACTGCGGCCGCGCAGACGCCGGATCAGCTCGACGAGCATCTGGTGGCGGAACTGGGCCGCTTGGGCTTTGAGTTCGTGGTGTATTGCGAGGTCACCCGCTTCCAGGAGACCGGCGATCCGTCGGCGCTGCTGTCGGTCAATACCATGCCGGACGAATGGGTCTCCCACTATATCCGGTCGGACTACAGCTCCATCGATCCGATGATCCACCGCGCCCGCCACTCCATGCGCCCCTTCGCCTGGCAGGAAGCGTGGGACATGCCCGACCTGATGCCCCGCCAGCGCGCCCTGCGCGAAGAAAGCCGCGCCGTCGGCATGGCCCATGGCATCACCGTGCCGCTGTTCGGGCCGAGCGGCTCCACTGCCCTCATCTCCGCCGCCGGGCGGGAGGCGGGGCTGGAGGAGCTGACGGTCAACCGCACCGTCGCCGCCATGGCCACCCAGTTCCACCTGATGAAGGGAACGTTGCGCGCCAGCGGGGCGGAACTGCCGCCGCTGGTGCCGCTGACCGGGCGCGAGCGCGAGGTGCTGACCTGGGTCGCCCGCGGCAAGAGCAACACGGTGATCGGCGAGATCCTCAACATCTCCGACAGTTCGGTGAACTTCCACATCACCAACGTCATGCGCAAGCTTGATGCCTCCACCCGCGTCATGGCGGTGCTGAAGGCCCTGCGCAACGGCCTCATCGCCCCCTGAGGCACCGGGCGCCCCGGCGCCCGCGTCCGGCACCGCCCCGCACCGCCGCCGGCGATCCGGCCGTCCGGCCGCCGGTGCGGCCGCCCCTGTTCATCCGCCCCTCCCGTCACGAGTCGCGCCGGCCTGCGCCGCCGCCCCGCCGCCTTTGCGCGCCGGCGGGGGTCCTGGGCTGCCGGAAAACCGCCCGTCCGGCATCCGAAGGGAGGGGGAGTTGTGCCCTTCAAAAGAATCTTTTTGTCATGATACGCGCTCTGATCGTGGTGCGGCCTTTACAAATGCGCGCATTAATACGAAGATTCTTGATTTGCGGTTGAGGCGAAAACCTCTGGAAGTCCAGGGGTTTACCTGCCCCTGAGTGATCACTCAGGCTGTTTCTCCCGGCGATCCGCGGTTCTATGGGGCATCGAGCAGACCGGGAGAACACCCATGCTGGATTGCCTCACCTGGGCCACGGCCCACCTGTTCGGCAGCGCGCTGGCCGAACAGCACCGGCTGCGCTACCGCGTCTTCGTGGAGCGCGCCGGCTGGAACGTCCCCCACATCCACGAAATGGAGTGGGACAAGTACGACACCCCCGCCGCCCACTATCTGGTGTGGCGGGACGACGAAGGCACCGCCCGCGGCGTCGTGCGCTTCAGCCCCACCACCGTCCCCTACATGATCGAGGACGTGTGGCCGGACATGATCGACGACGGCGGCCTGCCCCACGACGACACCGTGTGGGAAGCCACCCGCCTGGCGGTCGATCCCGCCCTGCCGGCCGAGATGCGCCGCGAGATCCGGGCCGAGCTGGTGGTCGGCATCATGGAATTCGGCCTGCTGCACGGCATTCGCCAGTACCTGCACCTGATGCCGGTGACCTTCGTGCGCTCCTTCCTGTGGGGCAACGACATGGACACCCGGCCGATCAGCCCCGTGTGCCGCATCGACGGCATCCCCTGCCGGGTGTGGATGACCACCGTGACGGAGGAACGGCTGGAGATGGTGCGCGCCGCCGCCGGCGTCGCCAACGTCCTGCGCCTGCCCGCCGACGTCGTTCCGGAGACCCGCGCCGCATGACCGCCTCCGCCGCCGCCCGAACCCTGCCGCCCCAGACGGCGGAGCAGACCATCCTGGAAGGCCTGCTCTACCTGGAGCGCGAAGCCCACGACGCCGGCCTGCCGGACCTGGCCCACGCCATCCGCGCCGCCGTCACCGTCTACACCACCGCCGAGCCCGACAAGGAGTGCGACGCATGAGCATCGTCGTGCCGTTCCCCATGCCCGCCGCCGCCTGCACCGCCGCCTCGCCGGACGAGGACCAGGTCCAGGCCATCCGCGCCATGCTCCGCTACCTCCAGCGCGAAACGCAGGAGAGCGGCCTGGCCGGCACCACCGACATGATCGCCGCGGCGCTGCAGGCGCTGGATCGCGACATGCTGGTGGCGGTGCGCTGACCCGGCGCGACCTTCCCCGACAGACCTGAGCGGGCCCGCCGCCCGACGACCGCCCGGCCCTGTGGCCGGCGGTGATGCCGCCGGCTTGCCGCCGCGCGGCGGGCGGCCACACCGCACCCGGCACCGCCCCCGTGGCGGCTGCCCGTAACGCGCACCGATGCGGTGCGTGACGGCGCCCCTGCGCCGGCTGACGGAGCCCCCGCTGCGTGGCGGGCTCCCCCCGATCATCACCTGCGTGAATTCACCCGACCGGCGATCCAGGCGTCCCGGTGACGCCCCCGCCTTGTCCGACCCAAGGGAGTCCGAGCATGTCCGTGCAGACCATCAGCGCCCTGACCACCAGCGTGGAGCAGGCCCAGGAAATCCTTCGCCGCGACGGCGCCATCATCATCACCGACGCCCTGCCGGCCGGCGTCATCGACGAGGTGGATGCCGAACTGGCGCCCTACCTCGACCGCGTGCCGTTCAGCCAGGGCAACTTCTTCGGCTGGCGCACCAAGCGCTGCGCCTCCATCCTGGTGAAGTCGCGGGCCTCGCACCAGATGGCGGCCAACCCCTATGTCACCGACGTGGTGAAGGGCATGCTGCTGCCGTTCTGCGAAAGCATCCAGCTGTCCGGCACCCAGGCCATCCAGATCCATCCCGGCGAGCCGGAGCAGCTGCTGCACGCCGACGAGGAACTGTGGCCGGCGGAGCGTGGCCGCATGCAGTACCAGGTCAACACCGTCTGGGCGCTGACCGACTTCACCAAGGAAAACGGCGCCACCCGCATCGTGCCCGGCAGCCACACCCGCGACGCCATCGAGCGCCTGCCCGATGAGTCGGAGATCGTCTATGCCGAGATGCCGCGCGGCGCGGTGGCGGTGTGGCTCGGCTCCACCATCCACGGCGGCGGCGCCAACCAGTCCAACGCCCCGCGCACCGGCCTGTCGCTGGCCTACTGCCTCGGCTGGCTGCGGCAGGCGGAGAACCACTACCTCGCCAACCCGCCGGAAATCGCCCGCACCTACAGCCGCGAACTGCAGGAACTGATCGGCTACAACGTCCACAGCCCCAACCTGGGCGCCTTCGAGGGCCAGGACCCCAAGGTGCTGCTGGAGATGGGCGAGCGGCCGGACGTGCTGGCCTTCCAGGACTTCATGCCGGAATGGGCCGCCGCCCTGCTGGCCGAGTACTGCGCTGCCCGCGACGCTGCCAAGCGCGCCGCTTGACAACGACGCTGCCAAGCGCGCTGCCTGACATCGACGCTGCCAGACGCGCCGCCTGATCCAGGCGCCACCGCAAGCACCGACGGCGGACCGACGCCACCGGCCCGCCCCAGCGCCCGCCGCCCGCACCGGAGCCTCCGGTGCGGGCGCACGGGCGTTGCGGCGGGCCCAGAGTGGCCCTTTCCGGCCCCGTGCGGCACCGCTAAACAGCGGCCATTGCCCCCCTTCCGCACGGAGCCCCCACGGTGTCGAGACTGCGCGCCGACCTGATCCTGCTTCTGGCCGCCATGATCTGGGGCTCCACCTTCGTCGTGCAGAAGCTCGCCTTCCTGGACGAGGCCGGCGAGGCGACGGCGGCGGTGCCGGAGGATGGCGCCCTCGGGCCGCTGGCCTTCACCGGCATCCGCTTCCTGCTCGGCGCCCTGGTGGTGCTGCCGCTGGCCCTGCGCGAGACGGCGCGGGCGGAGGCGCCGGCGCGGCCGCTGGACCGCCTGGGCTTCGTGCTGTGCGGCGTGCTGCTGTTCACCGGCTCCATCACCCAGCAGGTGGGCATCATCGGCACCTCGGTCACCAATGCCGGCTTCCTGACGGCGCTGTATGTGCCGCTGGTGCCGCTGCTCGGTCTGTTCCTGCTGCGCCGCCGTCCCCATTGGGCGGTGTGGCCGGGGGTGGCGGGCTGCACCCTCGGCACCTGGTTCCTCAACGGCGGCGACCTCACCGGCATGTCGCAAGGCGACCTGTGGGTGACCGCCGGCACCGTGTTCTGGGCCCTGCACGTCATCTGCGTCGGCACCTTCGTCACCCGTTCCGGCCGGCCGCTGACGCTGGCCTGCAGCCAGTTCGTGACCGTCGGCACCGTCGGCCTGATCGCCGCCCTGCTGCTGGAACAGCCGAGCTGGCAGTCCATTTCGGCGGCGTGGTTCGAAATCGCCTGGGCCGGCTGCCTGTCGGTCGGCATCGCCTTCACCCTGCAGGTGATCGGCCAGCGCGGCGCCCATCCGGCCGACGCGGCGATCATCCTCAGCTCCGAAATGGTGTTCGCCGCCCTGGCCGGCGCCATCGTGCTGGGCGAGCGGCTGGCCCCCGACCAGTACGCCGGCGCCGCCATCATCCTGGTCAGCATCATCGCCGTCGAGGTGCTGCCCTTCCTGCACAAGCGGAAGGTGAGGTAGGGAAGGGTCACTCCGGCGGCGGCACCGCCTGGGCGCGGGGCAGGGGGCGTTCCGGCACGTCCATGACCAGGCCGCCGACGCCCAGGCCCATGATTTCCCGCGGCCCCACCGGCACCCCGGCCGCCAGCCGCCACAGCACCCAGTCGGCGCCGTTGAGCTTGGGGGAGCGGGCGCAGCCGGGCAGGCCGAGCACCGGCACCGTCTCCCACTGCGCCAGCAGCAGCAGGTTGCCGGGGTCCACCGGCATGCCGAAGTGCTCCACCGTGCCGCCCACCCGCTCCACCGCCGCCGGCAGCACGTCGGCGCGGTCGGTGATGGCGGAGGCGCCGATCAGCAGCAGCAGGTCGCAACCGGCCGCCCGCACCTCGCGCAGGGCTCCGGCGACGGCGGCCTCGTCGTGGCGGCAGCGCACCTCCCGCACCAGCGCGGCGCCGCAGGCGGCAAGGCGGGCGGCGGTGGTGACGGCGGTCTTGTCGAGCATGCTTTCCTTGGTGCCGGCCACCCGTGTCTGCACCAGCGCCGCGCGCAGCGGCCGCCAGGGCGCGACGGTGACGGCGGCGCGGCCGGCCACCAGTTCGCACAGGGCCACGGTGTCGGCCGGCACGGCAAACGGGATGATCTTAACCGTCGCCACCATCTTGCCCGGCTCCACCGGATCGCAGTCGGGCAGGGTGGCGAGGGTGACCGCCTCGGTCACGCCGTTGATGCGGTCGACGGCGTCGCGGTCGACCCGGAACAGCCCGGCGGCGGTGGCGTGCAGGTTGACCCGGCCGGTGGCGGCGGCGCTCGCCTCCACTCCCGGCCCGGCGACGGCGGCGGCGATGCGGGTGGCGGCGGCGTCCTCGCCGATGTCGTCGGCCTCCAGCCGGGCGGCGATCACCGTCGCCAGCCCCTCGGCCCGCAGGGCGGCCACGTCGTCGGCGGTCAGCACCCGGCCCTTGGGCCACTTGCGGCCGGCCACCAGCATCGAGTGGGCGAGCACGCAGCCGGCCGCCTCGGCCACGGGCATGTCGCCGAACCTCATGGCTGCGCCCCGCGCCGCACGGCGGTGATCTGCGCCAGGATGGAGACGGCGATTTCCGCCGGCGACCGCGCCCCGATGGCGAGCCCGACCGGCGCATGCAGGCGGCCGATCTCCCCCGCCGACAGGCCCGCCGCCTCCAGCCGCTCCACCCGTTTCGCGTGGGTCTTGCGGCTGCCGAGGGCGCCGACGTAGAAGGCCGGCGACCGCAGGGCGATGCGCAGGGCGGGGTCGTCCAGCTTGGGATCGTGGGTGAGGGTGACGATGGCGGTGCGGGCATCGGGCCGCAGCGCCTCCAGCGCCTCGTCCGGCCAGTCGTGGGTGAGGGTGACGCCGGCGAAGCGCTCCGGCGTGGCAAAGGCCTCGCGCGGGTCCACCACCACCACGTCGTAGCCGGTCATCACCGCCATGGGGATCAGGCTCTGGGCGATGTGGACGGCGCCGACGATCACCAGCCGCGGCGGCGGCGCGTGGACATCGACGAACAGCGGCCGCACGTCCTCGGCCGCGTCGAGCATGCCGCCGGTGTCGTCGTGCAGCCGGGCGCGCACCGCCTGCCGCTCGGCCCCCGTCAGCGCGAGGTCGCCGCTTTCGCCCTCCGGCTCCACCAGCGCCTGGGCGCCGCTGGCGGTGTCGGTCACCACCGCCGCCGGCACGCGCAGGGCCTTGGCGGCCAGCAGGGCGTCGAGCAGGGCGCGCTTCATCGCCGGGGTCCTCCGCTGTCGCCCAGCGCCTCGGCCAGGGCGCTCAGGCTGTTCAGGTTATGCACCGGACGGTGTTCGTGTACGAACGATACCATGGCCGCCGCCCCCTTGGCGCGCGGTTCGTAGCCGTCCCACCGCAGCAGCGGGTTGAGCCAGATGAGGCGGCGGCAGCTGCGGCGCAGGCGGCCCATCTGGTCCTCCAGCCCGGCGCCGGCGTCGCGGTCGAGCCCGTCGGTGATCAGCAGCACCACCGCCCCCTGGCCGAGCACCCGCCGGCCCCAGCGGCGGTTGAAGGTATCCAGGCACTGGCCGATGCGGGTGCCGCCGTCCCAGTCCGGCACCTCGCGGCTCACCCGTTCCACCGCCGCGTCGATGTCGCGCCGCTTCAGCGACCGGGTGACGTTGGTCAGCCGGGTGCCGAACAGGAAGACGTGGACGCGGTCGCGGTCGTTGGTCAGGGCGTGCAGGAAGCGCAGCAGCAGCCGCGCGTACTGCCCCATGCTGCCGGAGATGTCGCACAGCACCACCAGGGGCGGCGGACGTTCGCGGCGGGTGGCGCGGGCCAGTTCGATGACGTCGCCGCCGCCGGCGCGGGCGGTGTCGCGCAGCGTCCGCCGCAGGTCGATGCGCGGGCCGCGGGCGGCGGGGCGGAAGCGGCGGGTGGGCAGGGCGAGGCGGCTGAGGCGCATGCCGGCGATGATCCGCTTCGCCTCCGCCAGTTCGGCCGCCGTCATCTGCTCGAAATCCTTGCTGCGCAGGATTTCCTCGGCGGAGAACACCAGCCGGCCGTCGATGCGGATTTCCTGCTTCTTCTCCTCGCGGGCGTCGAGGTCGGGCGGCGGCGGCTTGGCGAGGGTGTCCTGCAGGCGGCGCGACAGTTCCGTCCCGTCCTTGCCGAGGTCGGCCCGCATGGCCGGCAGCAGCAGGCCCATGGCCTTCTTCAGCAGGTCGGGGTTGCGCCAGAACAGGTGGAAGGCCTGGTCGAACAGCTCATGCTGGTCGTGGCGGTCGGTGAGGGTGGCGTGCAGCGCCCAGTAGACATCCTCGCGCCGCTCAAGGCCGACGGCCGCCACCGCCTCCAGCGCCCGCAGCGCCTTCTGCGGCCCGACCGGCAGGCCGGCGGCGCGCAGGGTGCGGGTGAACGCCACCACGTTGGCGGCCAGCGCGCCGGTCATGGCCGGTCACTCCCCGGCGGCGCGGGCGGACAGGTCGGCCCGCACCTGCATGAGCAGGCGGGCGGATTCGTCGCCCTGGATGCGGGCGATGTCGTCCTGGTACTTGAGCAGCACGCCGAGGGTGCCGTCGATGCCGGCCTGAGTCAGCTCGATCTGGTCCAGTTCCACCAGGGTGGTCGCCCAGTCCAGGCTTTCCGCCACCCCCGGCGCCTTGAACAGATCCTGCCGGCGCAGGGCCTGCACGAAGGCCACCACCTGCCGGCTGAGGTCGTCCGGCACCTGCGGCAGCCGGGCCGACAGGATGGCCAGTTCACGCTCGAAGTCGGGATAGTCGACCCAGTGATAGAAGCAGCGGCGCTTCAGGGCATCGTGGATTTCGCGGGTGCGGTTGCTGGTCAGGATGACGATGGGCGGCCGCTCGGCGCGGATGGTGCCGATTTCCGGGATGGTCACCTGGAAGTCCGACAGCACCTCCAGCAGATAGGCCTCGAAGGGTTCGTCGGTGCGGTCCAGCTCGTCGATGAGCAGCACCGGCGGGCCGGCGACGTCGGGTTCCAGCGCCTGCAGGATGGGGCGGCGGATGAGGAAGCGGTCGGAGAACAGGTCTTCCCCCAGCGCCGCCCGGTCCCGGTCGCCGGCCGCCTCGCCGAGGCGGATTTCGAGCATCTGGCGGGCGTAGTTCCATTCGTAGACGGCGGCGGCGACGTCCAGCCCTTCATAGCATTGCAGCCGCACCAGCCGGCGGCCTAGGGTGGCGGCCAGCACCTTGGCGATCTCGGTCTTGCCGACGCCGGCCTCGCCCTCCAGGAACAGCGGCCGCCCCAGCTTCAGCGCCAGATACAGCACGGTGGCGAGGGAACGGTCGGCGACATAGCTGCCGGCGCGCAGCAGCTCGGCGGTGGCGTCGACGGAGGCGGGCAGGGGCGTCATGGGGCCTCGTGGGCAGGGGAGGTCAGGCGGTCGAGGGACGGGAGAGGCGGCGGCGGGCGCCCGTCGCCGGGGCGCCCGCCGCCGGACCCTCAGCCGGTGGCCATCACCACCGCCCGCTTGGCCATCAGCGTCACCAGATGGGCGCGGTAGTCGGCGCCGGCGTGGATGTCGGCGTTCAGGCCGTCCGGCGAGACGGTGATGCCGGCCAGCGCGTCGGGGCTGAAGGTGCCCGCCAGCGCCTGTTCCATCTCCGCCACCCGGAACACCGACGGCCCGGCGCCGGTGACGGCGACGCGCACCCCGGCGGCGGTCTGCGCCACCATCACCCCCACCACCGCATAGCGCGAGGCGGGATGGCGGAACTTGGCGTAGCCGGCCCGCTGCGGCACCGGGAAGCGCACGGCGGTGACGATCTCGCCCGGCTCCAGGGCGGTTTCGAACATGCCGGTGAAGAAGTCGTCGGCGGCGATCTCGCGGCTGCTGGTGACGACGGTGGCGTTCAGCCCGACCACGGCGGCGGGGTAGTCCGCCGCCGGATCGGCGTTGGCGATGGAGCCGCCGAGGGTGCCGCGGTTGCGCACCTGGGCATCGCCGATGTGGCGGGCGAGGTAGGCCAGCGCCGGGATGCGGTCGCGCACCGTGGTGTCATAGGCGACGTCGGCATGGGGCGTCATGGCGCCGACGACGATGCTGTCGCCCTCCGCCCGCACGCCTTGCAGCTCGGGGATGTCGCGCAGGTCCACCAGGGTGCTCGGCATGGCCAGGCGCTGTTTGAGGGTGGGGATCAGCGTCATGCCGCCGGCCACCACCTTGGCATCGGGGTCGGCCGCCAGCGCCGCGGCGACGGCGGAGACGGACGTCGGGTGCTGGTACTCGAAGCTGTACATGGTTCAAGTCCTCCCCTTTGTTATTCGGCCGCCAGAGGGGCAGCCTGTTTGTCGCGCAGGGTCCGCCACACCCGTTCGGGCGAGGCCGGCATGTCCATGTGCGCGATGTCGAGGGCGTCGCAGACCGCGTTCATGACGCAGGCGGCGCCGCCGATGGTGCCCGCCTCGCCGCAGCCCTTCACGCCAAGGGCGTTGGTGGTGCAGAGCACTTCGTTGGTCTTGACCTCGAAGCTCGGCACGTCGTCGGCGCGCGGCATGGCGTAATCCATGAACGATCCGGTCAGCAGCTGGCCGGAGTCCTCGTCATAGACGCAGTTCTCCAGCAGCGCCTGGCCGATGCCCTGCACCAGCCCGCCGTGGACCTGGCCTTCGACGATCATCGGGTTGATGACCCGCCCGAAGTCGTCCACCGCCACGAAGCGCAGGATCTTTGTCACGCCCGTTTCGGGGTCGACCTCCACCTCGCAGATCTGCGTGCCGTTGGGGAAGGTGAAGTTCTTGGGGTCGTAGAAGGCCTGCTCGTCCAGGCCCGGCTCCAGCTCGTCCAGCGGATAGTTGTGGGGCACGTAGGCGGCACCGGCGATTTCCGCGATGCCGATGGTCTTGTCGGTGCCGGCGACGCGGAAGGTGCCGTCGGCGAACTCGATGTCGTCGGCGCTGGCCTCCAGCAGGTGGGCGGCGATCTTCTTCGACTTGGCGATCACCTTGTCGATGGCCTTCATCATCGCCATGCCGCCCACCGCCAGCGACCGCGAGCCGTAGGTGCCCATGCCGAAGGGCGTGCGGGCGCTGTCGCCGTGGACGATCTCCACCTTGTCCATGGGCACGCCCAGGCGTTCGGAGACGATCTGGGCGAAGGTGGTCTCGTGGCCCTGGCCGTGGCTGTGGACGCCGACCATGACCGAGACCGAGCCGGTGGGGTGGAACCGCACCTCCGCCGAATCATAGAGGCCGGCACGGGCGCCCAGGGCGCCGGCGACGTTGGACGGGGCGATGCCGCAGGCCTCGATGTAGCTGGCGAAGCCGATGCCGCGCAGCTTGCCGCGGGCCGCCGATTCGGCGCGGCGGGCGGGGAAGCCGGCGTAGTCGATCATCTCCAGCGCATCCACCAGATTGCGCTGGAAGTCGCCGCTGTCGTACTGCAGGCCGACGGGGGTGTCGTAGGGCATCATGTCCGGGGTGATGAAGTTGCGGCTGCGCAGCTCCGCCCGGTCGATGCCCATCTCGCGCGCCGCCACGTCGACGATGCGCTCGATCAGGTAGCAGGCTTCCGGCCGCCCGGCGCCGCGATAGGCATCCACCGGCACGGTGTTGGTGAACACCGCCTTCACCTCGGCATAGATCGCTGGCGTCTTGTACTGCCCTGACAGCAGGGTGGCGTAGAGGATGGTCGGGATGCACGACGAGAAGGTGGACAGATAGGCGCCCATGTTGGCGATGGTGTTCACCCGCAGGCCGAGGAAGATGCCCTGCTCGTCCAGCGCCAGTTCCACATGGGTCACATGGTCGCGGCCGTGGGCGTCGGACTGGAAGCTCTCGCCCCGCTCCGCCGTCCACTTGACCGGCCGGCCGAGCTTGCGGGCGGCGAAGACGACGATCACTTCCTCGGCGTAGTGATAGATCTTCGAGCCGAAGCCGCCGCCGACATCGGGCGCCACCACCCGTACCTTGTGCTCCGGCAGGCCCATGGTGAAGCCGCACAGCAGCAGGCGGATCAGCTGCGGGTTCTGGCTGGTGGTGGTGAGGGTGTATTCCTCGCTGCCGCGGTCGTACTCGCCGATGGCGGCGCGCGGCTCCATGGCGTTGGGCACCAGCCGGTTGTTGATGAGGTCCAGCCGGGCCACGTGGGCGGCGCGGGCGAAGGCTTCGTCGGTCTTGGCCTTGTCCCCCCATTCCCAGTCGTAGCAGACGTTGTCCGGCGCCTCGTCATGCACCGGGGCCCCGGTTGCGCCGGCGGCCGTGCCGGTGGCGACGGTGGCCGGCAGTTCGTCGTAGTCGACGGCGATCAGCTCGGCGGCATCCTTGGCCTGGTTGAGCGTTTCCGCCACCACCACCGCCACCTGGTCGCCGACATAGCGCACCTTGTCCACCGCCAGCGGCAGGTGGGGCGGTTCCTTCATGGCCATGCCGTCGCGGCTCTTGATGAGCCAGCCGCAGGGCAGCGAGCCGATGCCGGCCGCCTTCATCTCGGCGCCGGTGATGACGGCGTGGACGCCCGGCGCCTGCTCGGCCTCGGTGGTGTCGATGGACAGGATGCGGGCGTGGGCGTGGGGGCTGCGCAGGATGTAGGCGTACAGCTGGCCCTGCTTGTTCATGTCGTCGGTATAGCGGCCGCGGCCGGTGAGGAAGCGGTAATCCTCGACGCGCTTGACCGGGGCGCCGATGCCGGTGGACTTGGCGGGGTTCTGAAGCACGGTCATGGCGGCGGCTCCCTTACTCGGCGGCGTGCTGGGCGGGGGACTGCATGGTGGCGAGGCCGGTCTTCACCGCCTTGACGATGTTGTGGTAGCCGGTGCAGCGGCACATGTTGCCCTCCAGCCACTCGCGGATCTCGTCCTCGTCGGCGGCCGGGTTGACGCGCGCCAGGTCGGCGGCGCTCATGACCATGCCGGGGGTACAGAAGCCGCACTGCAGGCCGTGGTGTTCCTTGAAGGCCGCCTGCATGGGGTGCAGGGTGCCGTCGGCGGCGGCCAGGCCCTCGATGGTGGTGATCTCGGCGCCCTCCGCCTGGGCCGCCAGCAGGGTGCAGCTTTTCACCGACCGGCCGTTGACGTGCACCGTGCAGGCGCCGCACTGGCTGGTGTCGCAACCGACATGGGTGCCGGTGAGGCCGAGGGTCTGGCGCAGCACGTCGGCCAGCAGGGCGTTGGCCTCCACGGCCACCGTCACGGGTTTTCCATTCACGGTCATCGAAACGCTGAGAGCCATCTGTGATTTCCTCCCTGTGGCGCCGGGGCGCCCGATTGGTTGTTGTGATTGCTCGCGGCTCGGACTGGGCTGGGGCAGGCGGACGATCCCGGCGGGTCAGCCTCCTGCCAGCAGGACGATGAGGACGATCACCACCACCGCGCCGCCGGCCCACCACATCCAGGTGCTGCCGCCGGAGGCAGAGGCAGGAGCGGAGGCAGGGCCGGCGCTGCGGGCGGGGGGGGGGGGGGGGGGGGGGGGGGCGGGGGGGGGGGGGGGGGGGGGGGGGGGGGGGGGCGGGCGGGGCGGGGGGGGGGGGGGGGGGGGGGGGGGGGGGGGGGGCGGCCGCCGGTTCCTGGGGATGGGCGGTGGCGGCCTCGGCGCCGGTGCGTTCCGCCGCGGCGGCCGGGATGACGTCGGCCGGGCTGGCGCCGGTGGCGGCGGCCAGTTCGGCGGCCGGCATGGAGGCGCCGGGAGCCGGCGGGACCACCCGCGCGCCGG
>NZ_BAAAEP010000015.1:16647-29329 GCF_039523075.1 Caenispirillum bisanense | reverse complement strand
CACCAGCTCCGCCTCGCCTTCACGCGGGCGGCCGGCATCGGCGGAACCGGCGCCGATGCCGACGGTGGCGGCGGTGTCGGGCACCTCCTGCGGAGCGATGCGGGCGGTGAGGCGGGAGAAGAAGTCGTCGGCGTACTTGCGCGCCGTGCCCTGGATGAGGCGCGACCCCAGCTGCGCCAGCTTGCCGCCCACCTGGGCGTCGGCGGCGTAGGTGAGGCGGGTGTTGGTGGCGTCCACCTCCTCCAGCCGCACGGTGGCGCCGCCCTTGGCGAAGCCGGCGGCGCCGCCCTTGCCCTCGCCGACGATGCGGTAGCTTTCCGGTTCGACGATGTCTTCCAGCCGCACGCTGCCGCGGAAGGTGGCCTTCACCGGCCCCACCTTGGCGGTGACGGTGGCGTCGTAGCCGGGGGCGTCCTCGGCGGGGGTGAGGGCGTCGCAGCCGGGAATGCATTCCCGCAGCACCTCGGGATCGTTGATCGCCTGCCAGACCGTCCGGCGGTCGGCCGGAATGAGGTATTCGCCGGTGATGTCCAAGGTGCCGTCTCCTCCCTGTTGGCGTGGGGTGGGCCTTGCGCCGCGTCAGTGTGTCAGTGCAGCGCCTCGACATAGACTGCGATGCGGCCGCCGCAGGCGAGGCCGACCGCCCAGGCGGTTTCGTCGGCGACGCCGAATTCCAGCACCTGCGGCGGCGCGCCGGCCATGGCCCGCATGGCGGCATCGACCACCGCACCCTCGATGCAGCCGCCGGAGACCGAGCCGACCATCTCGCCATCGTCGCGCACCGCCAGCTTGGAGCCGACCGGGCGGGGCGCGCTGCCCCAGGTGTGCAGCACGGTGGCGATGGCGCAGCGGTGGCCGCCGTCCTGCCAGTCGCGGGCGGCCAGCAGCGGATCGGGCGGGGCGGCGGGGGCGGGGGTGCCGGGGCGGGTCATGCGGCGGTCTCCCCGGCGGGGGCGACCCGCAGGTCGTGGGAGCGTTCCGAGGCGCCGGTGAGGGCGGCCTTGAGGGCGTGCCACGGCAGCGTGACGCACTTCACCCGCAACGGGCTGGCGTGGATGATGGTCAGCGCCGCCATCACCTCGCGCCCGGCATCATCCAGATAAGGTGTGGCGGCCAGCGGCTCGCCGCTGACGCAGGCGGTGCGGAAGGCCTCGACCAGCGCCACCGCGTCGGCCCGGCGCAGGCCGCGCACCAGATCGGTCAGCAGCGAGGCGGAGGCGGTGCAGATGGCGCAGCCGCGGGCGCGGCAGCTGCAGTCGGCGATGCTGTCGTCGGCGGCAAGGCGCAGGGCCAGGGCGACGCGGTCGCCGCACAGCGGATTGTGGCCGTCGGCGCGGGCGTCCGCCGGCTCCAGCGGGTCGCTGTGGCGCGGATGGCTGCCATGGTCCTCGATCAGCGCCCGGAACAGCGCTTCCCGATCGTCGAGCATGCCCGAACTGTGCCTCCCTGGGTCGCCGGCTGCGTGGCCGGGACTCCTAGTTGTTGGCTCAAGTATCAGGCCGCAAGGCTCGGAAAGTCAAACCTGTTCCGGCAAGGCGGACGCGACGTCCGATTCGAGTCGCCTTGCCCCCGCAGGGCGCCGATTCGCTGCGCCGCACGGGCGGTTTTGCGGCTGCTGTGGTGCGGTGCAATGCGCCTCAGCCGGAAGGAGTGGGTGGGTCGCCCGGCGATCACCCCGCCGCCCCGGCAAGGCGCACGACGCAGCCATTTTCGCCACATGGGGAGGGGCCATATGGCGCCATCTGAGGTTGAAGAGGGGGCGGGTGCGGTCATATTGCGCCTTGGCCCGAGGGCGCCATCGCATCTTGAGACTTGGCTTTTTCTGCTGCTCGTGCATCCTTTGCCACGGTTTCGCCCCATTCGAGCGGCGGGGCCGTGGGGCGGTCGCCGCTGCGACTGTCGCGCGAGTGGGAAATTTTTTGATCCGGAGGGGCGCTGTCGCGGTGTTCAGGTTTCCTGAATGACCGTCTGGAAGCACGAATCTTTCAAAAACCAACAAGAAACGCTTTAACAAGCGTCAGGATCGTGTACGCTACGCGCCCTGAAGGCCCCAACGGTCTCTGGGAGTAATGCAGGGAGGACTAGATGTCTGAAATGAACAAGTCGGCCGCGGATGCCTACTGGAAGGCGAACCTGCGTATCGTGGGCGGCTGTCTCGTGGTTTGGTTCCTGGTTTCCTACGGCGCCGGCATCCTGTTTGCCGATGCGCTGAACAAGATCGAAGTCGGTGGCACCGGTCTGGGCTTCTGGTTTGCTCAGCAGGGCTCCATCCTCGTGTTCCTGATCCTGATCGCTTTCTACGCCTGGCGTATGAACAAGCTGGATCGCGAGTACGACGTGGACGAACAGTAAGTCGATCGGGGGGAAACCTAGAATGGATCTTATGACCCTTACTTACCTTGTGGTGGGCGCGACCTTCGCCCTCTACATCGGTATCGCCATCTGGACCCGCGCGGCCTCGACCGGCGAGTTCTACGTCGCCGGCGGCGGCGTGCACCCGATCGCCAACGGCATGGCCACCGGCGCCGACTGGATGTCGGCGGCGTCGTTCATCTCCATGGCCGGCCTGATCGCCTTCCTCGGCTACGGCGGCTCGGTCTACCTGATGGGCTGGACCGGCGGCTACGTGCTGCTCGCCATGCTGCTCGCGCCCTACCTGCGCAAGTACGGCAAGTTCACGGTGCCGGAGTTCATCGGCGACCGCTACTACAGCCAGACCGCCCGCGTCGTGGCCGTGGTCTGCCTGATCTTCATCTCCTTCACCTACGTCGCCGGCCAGATGCGCGGCGTCGGCATCGTCTTCGCCCGCTTCCTGGAAGTCGACCTGCTGACCGGCCTGATCCTCGGCATGGGCATCGTGTTCGTCTACGCGGTGCTGGGCGGCATGAAGGGCATCACCTACACCCAGGTGGCGCAGTACTGCGTGCTGATCACCGCCTACATCATCCCGGCGATCTTCATCTCCATCCAGATCACCGGCAACCCGCTGCCGCCGCTCGGCCTGTTCTCGAAGGTCGAAGGCACCGACGTCCACCTGCTGACCCGCCTGAACGAGATCGTGCAGGAACTGGGCTTCGCGGCCTACACCGCCGGCGGCAAGTCGACCATCGACATCTTCGCCATCACCGCCGCGCTGATGGTCGGCACCGCCGGCCTGCCGCACGTGATCGTGCGCTTCTTCACCGTGCCGCGCGTGCGTGATGCCCGCTCCTCGGCCGGTTGGGCGCTGCTGTTCATCGCCCTGCTGTACACCGTGGCCCCCGCCGTGGGCGCCATGGCCCGCTACAACCTGACCACCACCGCGTGGCCGGGCGGCGTCGCCCAGCAGGATGGTGCTATCGCCGTCAGCGACATCCCCGAGTGGATGCAGCGCTGGAGCGCGACCGGCCTCATCAAGTGGGAAGACAAGAACAACGACGGCCGCATCCAGTACTACAACGAAAAGGGCGTGAAGCCGGAAGTGGCCCAGGAGCGTGGCTGGACCGGCAACGAACTGACGGTCGACCGCGACATCATGGTGCTCGCCAACCCCGAAATCGCCAAGCTGCCGAACTGGGTCATCGCCCTGGTCGCGGCGGGTGGTATCGCGGCGGCGCTGTCCACCGCGGCGGGCCTGCTGCTCGTGATCTCCTCGTCCATCTCCCACGACCTGCTCAAGAGCACCTTCACCAAGGGCATCTCGGAAAAGCAGGAACTCATGGCCGGACGTATCTCGGCGGCGGTGGCCATCCTCATCGCCGGTTACCTGGGGTACAACCCGCCTGGCTTCGTGGCGGAAGTGGTGGCCTTCGCCTTCGGCCTTGCAGCAAGTTCGCTGTTCCCGGCCATCATGATGGGCATCTTCTCGAAGAAGGTGAACCGCGAGGGTGCCATCGTCGGCATGCTGGTCGGCCTTGGCTTCACCATGGGCTACATCCTGTGGTTCAAGGGGATCTTCATCACCCCGATCCAGGCCAACGTGGCTGAGAACTGGCTGTTCGGCATCTCGCCGGAAGGCATCGGCTTCGTCGGCATGATCCTGAACTTCGCGGTCGCCATGATCGTCAGCCGCGTCACCGCTGCCCCGCCGCAGCGTGTTCAGGAACTGGTCGAGTTCGTCCGTTCGCCGCGCGGCGCCGGTGCTGCTCACGACCACTGATCCGGGGACTGTGACCGGACGGTAGATTGCGGCGGTCCTCCCCTGCGGGAGGGCCGCCCTTTCTTTCCACCCAACAAGACGGCGCAAGAGCCTGCCAAGGGCCGCGACCAGCAAGGGGAGGGATCATTGAACACCGAAATCGCAGATATCCGGGACTTCATCGCCGCCCACCATCCGTTCGACCTGCTGCCCGACACCGAGGTCACGGCGCTCGCCCGTCTGATCAGCGTGCGCTACCTGCGCCGCGGCACGGTGCTGATGACGCCGGGCGAAAGGGTCGATGCCCTCAGCATCGTGCGCTCCGGCGCGCTGGAAACCCGCGACCCCGACGGCGCCCTGCTGGCCCGCGCCGGCGAAGGCGAACTGGCCGGCCTGCGCGCCCTGCTGCGCGGCGGCCTGGCCGTCAACCACATCGTGGCGCTGGAAGATTCGCTGCTCTACCAGCTGCCGGCCGGGGAGTTCCACCGGCTGCGCGACGAGCATGCCTCCTTCGCCTACCATTTCTCGCCCACCGGCGGCGACCGCCTGCGCGGCGCCCGCGTCACCGCCGGGGCCGACGACAGCAGCGGCCTCACCACCCGCCGGGTCGGCGAGCTGGTGAAGCGCGACCCGGTGGTCATCTCGCGCACCGCGACGATCCAGGAGGCGGCGGCCAAGATGGCGGCGGCCGGCGTGTCCTGCCTGCTGGTGGTCGATGACGACCGCCTGTGCGGCATCATCACCGACCGCGACCTGCGCAGCCGCGTGGTTGCCGTCGCCCGCTCGCCGCAGGAGCCGGTAGCGGCCATCATGACGCCCGATCCGCTGGCGGTGCCGGCCACCGCCTGGCTGTTCCAGGCCATGCTGCTGATGTCGCGCCACGCCATCCACCACCTGCCGGTGGAGCGCGCCGACGGCCGCCCGGCCGGCGTCATCACCGTCACCGACCTGCTGCGCAACCAGGCCCGTTCGCCGGCGCTGGTGGCCGGCGACATCTACCAGCGCAAGGACCCGGAGGGCATCGGCCAGGCGCTGACCGTCATCCCCGACATCGTCCACGACCTGGTGGCGAGCGGCGCCAGCTCCTACGCCATCGGCCATGCCATCTCGTCCCTGGCCGATGCCGCCACCATCCGCATCCTGCAGCTGGCGGAGGAAACCTTCGGGCCGCCGCCGGTGCCCTATCTGTGGCTGGCGGTGGGATCACAGGGGCGCAACGAGCAGACCGCGCGGTCCGACCAGGACAACTGCATGGTGCTGTCGGACGACTACAACCCCGCCGCCCACGGCGACTACTTCGAAAAGCTGGCGACCTACGTCTGCCAGGGCCTCGCCACCGCCGGCTACATGCTGTGCCCCGGTGAGGTGATGGCCATGAACCCCAAGTGGCGCCAGACCCTGCGCGGCTGGAAGTCCACCTTCGGCCGCTGGATCGACGAGCCGGAGCCGAAGGCGCTGATGTACAGCAGCGTGTTCTTCGACATGCGCCCCATCTCCGGCGAGATGAGCCTGTTCGACGACCTGCACGGCCACGTGCTGAAGAAGGCCCAGGGCAGCCGCCTGTTCCTCGGCCACCTGACTGGCAACGCCCTGACCCACCGGCCGCCGCTCGGCTTCTTCCGCAACCTGGTGCTGATCAGCGGCGGCGAGCACGACCACGCGCTCGACCTCAAGCACACCGGCATCGTGCCCATCGTCGACCTCGCCCGCATCTACGCCCTGGACGGCGGGCTGCCGCAGGTCAACACCAAGGACCGGCTGGAGGCCGCCTGCGAGACCGCCAAGGTCAGCCGCGAGGGCTCCCGCGACCTCATCGACGCGCTGGAGTTCCTGGGGCTGGTGCGGCTGCGCCACCAGGCGCGACTGATCCGCGACGGTCAGTCCGCCGACAACTACCTGCGGCCGGAGGAACTGTCATCCTTCGAACGCAGCCACCTGAAGGACGCCTTCACGGTGGTCAAGAACATGCAGAGCGGCGCGTCCTCCACCTACCGTGGCGGCCTGGGGTGAGCCGGTCCTGCATGGAGCCAGCCTGGGGGGAGTACGGCTGAACCATGCCCTTGTCGGTGTTGCACAATCTCATCAGCCTGGACCTGATCCGCTGGTGGCTGGCCTTCCGTGCCGGCAGCGGACCCTTGCGCCAGTATTATGCGGCGGACTACGCCACCCTCGACACGCCGTGGACGGAGGCGGAGTTCCTGGCCGTCGACCTGGAAACCACCGGCCTTGACCCGCGCAAGGACGCCATCGTCAGCATCGGCTGGGTGCCGATCATCGGCGGCGCCGTGCGGCTGGCGCAGGCGGGCTATCAGCTGGTGCGGGTGGAAGGTCCGATCAGCGGCGAGAGTGCCGTCGTCCACGGCATCCTCGACAGCCACGTGGAGGATGCGCCGACCCTGGAGGAGGTGCTGCCGCAGTTCCTGGCCGCCCTGCGCGGGCGCATCCCGGTTGCCCATCACGCGCTGGTGGAGCAGGGCTTCCTGGATGCCGCCTGCCGGCGCGTCTACGGCCAGCCGCTGATGGTGCCCTTCGTCGACACCCTGCTGCTGGAGCGGCGGCGGGCGGCGCGGGCCGGCAAGGAGAGCAAGAGCGGCGAGTTCCGCCTGCTCGCCTGCCGCGACCGCTACGGCCTGCCGCGCTATCGCGGCCACCATGCGCTCGCCGATGCGCTGGCCTGCGGCGAACTGATGCTGGCCCAGGCATCGTCCATGGACGGCAAGCGGCTGGCGAAGCTACAAGACCTGCTGGCCTGAGGCCCGATGCCTGATACCCGATGCCCGATGCGTGATGATGTTCCGACCGTTTCTGACCGGAGTTGCCAAGTCCGATGCTTCTTGATGTCGTGATTGCCGCCTGCGCCGCCCTAGCCTCCGTCGGCGTGGTGATGGCCGGTTTCCGCCTCACCGGCCGCAAGGCGCCGCGCAACCTGCTGATGGCGCTGGCGGCGGTGGCCATTGTCGGCGTCACCGCCACCCTGCGGTATCAGTGGGCGTCCAACACCGAACAGCTGCTGCCGCCGGAGATGGTGGTGATCGAGCGGCTGACCTTCTCCAACCTCATCGAACCGTGGTCGGTGGTGCATCCGGTGACCAGCCGGCTGGTGGTGGTGGACCGCGCCAGCCTGCGCCGCCATGCCGCCCATCCCGGCTTCTCCATGGTGGACGTGCTGCTGGTGCAGCGGGATGCCGACACCCTGGTCGCCCGCCACCTGATCGACTGCCGCAACCGCCGCGACGCGGTGATGCCGGCCGATGCCGACCTGACCGCCGACGACCTGCCGGGCGACCTGCGTTGGGGCGGCGATGCCCCGGCGGCGCTCTACGACGTCGCCTGCCAGCCGTGACCGGCGGCGGGGCGGGCTTGCAATCCGGCGGCCCGCAGGCATAGTGGCGGCCTGTCGTCGCGAGGTTCCGCCATGTCCGTTCCGGCCCGCAACTCCGCCGCCGCCGTTTCCGCCGGCCCTGCCGTTCCCGTCTCCGCCCCCGGTCCGCTGGCGGCCGGTGCCGAGGCCTGCCGCCGGGCGGCGCGCTGCCGCACCTGCACGGTGCGCCAGAACGCCCTGTTCGTGAACCTGTCGGTGCCGGAGCTGGAGGCCATCGCGCCGCGGGTGCCGGACCTGACGGTGGCGGCGGGGGAGACGCTGTATTCCGCCGGCGACACCCCCGACGCCCTGTTCATCGTCCGCCGCGGCGTGGTGAAGCTGGTGCACTATCTGGCCGACGGGTCGTACCGCATCGTCCGGCTGGCCCGTCGCACCGATCTGCTGGCGCTGGAAACCCTGCTCGACACCCCCTGCGACCACACCGCCGTCGCCCTGACCGAGGTGGAGGTCTGCCGGGTGCCGCTGCCGGTGGTGCGGCTGGTGATGGAAAAGCAGGACTGGCTGGCGACCCAGATGATCCGCCACTGGCACCATGCGGTGCGGCGGGCCGACGACTGGCTGACCCATTATTCCACCGGCAGCGCCCGCCAGCGCCTGGCCCGCTTCCTCATCGACCTGCACGACCTGGCGGCGGAGGCGGCGCCGGGGGTGGCGCAGCCGGCGGTGGAACTGCCGTCGCGCGACGATGTGGGCGCCATCCTCGGCATCACCAAGGAAACCGCCAGCCGCCTGATCGCCGACTTCCGCCGCGCCGGCCTGCTCGCCAACCTGGACCTGCGCCATGTGCGGGTGGCGCGCGACGGCCTGGCGGCGGTGGCGGCCGTCGACGGCTGAGGTCAGGCGGCGGCCTGCCGGGTGGCGTCCTCCGCCTCTGCCGGCGGCGGCCCGAACAGGCGCCGCCAGTCGGCCGCCGACAGCACTTCCGGCCGGTAGTTGGGCGGGTCCCAGCGGGCGTTGGCCTCGATCAGCAGCGGCCCGTCGTCGGTGAGGGCGATGTCCCAGCCGAGGCAGGGCAGGTCGGGGAAGGCCATCTGCGCCCGCTGCGCCAGCTCCAGCGCCGCCTGGAAGTGGGGCAGGGCGAAGCCGCGGATGGAGGCGCCGGTGAGCGGGTGGGTGGTGACCTCCACCAGCCCCGAGCCGCCGGGCGACAGCTGCAGGGCCACGTCCAGCAGGCCGCTGTCGCGGTCGAAGAAGGCGAGCAGGTTGCCGGTGGTGCCGCCGGCGAAGTTGTCGGTCAGGCTGTCGCCCACCACCACCTTCTGGAAGTGGAACAGCACCGACGGCCGCCCGTCGCGCAGCTCCGTCACCACCCGGAAGGTCTGCAGGGTGCGCACGCCGCACAGGCGGCGCAGCGGCTCGGCGTCGTAGACCCGCTGCTGGATGACCACGCCGCCGAAGCCGGACCAGCGGTGCCAGGCCTCTATCATGTCGTCCAGGCTGTGGTGGGCGCCGGTGCCGAGGTTGGTGAAGCGGTCGCCGGCCTCGCGCCGCCAGGCGGTGAAGCCGGAGCCATAGGCGCCGCCCAGATCCTTGACCACGAAGTCGGCCGGCAGGGCCGTCCGCAGATGCTCCCGCCAGGCCGCCCGCGTCTCGGCCGGGCGGCCGTCGGGCAGGTAAGCGACGCCGCCGTGGACGCTGCCGTAATGCTGCGGGAAGGGCAGGCCGCGTTCGGCGCACAGGCGGTAGAACGTGTCCTTGTCCTCGGTCTGGTCGTGGTGGCGGGCGGGGTTGATGGCCAGCAGCCGGGCCAGCGACCGTTCCTTGCTGATCAGCAGCGGGTAGCGCTGCCGCACCGCCGGCACATAGAGGGCATAGCTGACGATCTCCCGCGGCGAGAACCCCTCGGCGTAGAGCGCCGCCGCATGGCGCAGCCCCACTGCCAGCGGCACCCCGTGCCAGCCGCAGCCCCGGCGCACGGCGGCGAAGAACCTCCAGGCCTTGGTGACGCGATCCATGATCAACCTCCAGGATGAACGGGCGTTCATGCTGAGGGTTGGGGCCGGGGATGCTCAATTCCGACGGAAGGCGCGCGACCGGGGTCGTATGAACCGCCTGCGCGGCCCTTAGGGGGCCAGCCTCATCAGTTCGGTCGCCCGTTCGGCGGTCATGGTCAGCATGCAGCTGTTGGCGGCGATGCGGGCGTCGGAGCCGCCATCGGGGTCGTAATAGTACTCGCAGTTGGCGTCGCGGTACTTGATCCACGCCCGCTGCGCCGCCTGCAGCGCTTTCTGCCGTTCCGGGCTGGCGGCATTGGCGGCCTTGTAGGCGGCGTTCAGCCGCGCGTCCCAGCGCTGGTGTTCGTCGGACATGCAGTCGATCATGTCCATGGTGACGCCGCCGGAGGCCTCCAAGCAGCGGGAGTATTCCTCGCTGTAGGCCACTTCCTCGGCCATGGCGGCGGCGGGCAGCAGGGCGGGCAGCGCCAGCAGGCCGGTGAGGACGGTCAGCACGGGGCGGATCATGGCGGGCTTTCCTCCGTCGATGCCATGCAGAGGACGCCAATGGTGCAGTGAATACCCACAATGATCAACAGGAGATGGCGAGGCCGGCCCCCGCGCGCAGCCTGTGGCGGCGGCGGCGGCGGTCGGATAGTCTGGCGGCCGCCGTGCAAGAACAGGGAAAGGCCCGACGTCCAATGACCGCCGCTCCGCTCAGCTACCCCGACGTGGTTCTGGCCCGCATCCTGCGGGAGGTGAAGACCATCGCCATGGTCGGCGCCAGCACCAACTGGAACCGCCCCAGCTACTTCGTCATGAAGTACCTGCAGGAGAAGGGATACCGCGTCATCCCGGTCAATCCCGGCGCCGCCGGGCAGCAGTTGCTGGGCGAGACGGTCTATCCCGACCTGCGCTCCATCCCCGAGAAGATCGACATGGTGGACATCTTCCGCCGCTCCGATCAGGTCGGGCCGGTGGTGGACGAGGCCGTGGCGCTTGGCATTCCTGTGGTGTGGATGCAGCTGTCGGTGCGCAACGACGAGGCCGCCGCCCGCGCCGAGGCGGCCGGGCTGACCGTCATCATGGACCGCTGCCCGAAGATCGAATACGGCCGCCTGGGCGGCGAACTGTCGTGGTCGGGCGTCAATTCCGGCATCATCTCCGCCAAGCCGCGCAAGGCCCCGAAGGAGGGCGCCGCCGAGCCGACCGGCCCGGACAAGAACCTCAGCTTCGGCTTCGAGACCCGCGCCATCCACGCAGGGGCCGCGCCCGACCCCACCACCGGCGCCCGCATCACGCCCATCTACCAGACCAGCAGCTACGTGTTCGACGATGCCGACCATGCGGCGTCGCTGTTCAACCTGCATACCTTCGGCTACATCTACTCCCGCCTGACCAACCCGACCGTCAGCGTGCTGGAGGAACGGGTGGCGAGCCTGGAGGGCGGCCGCGCCGCCGTCGCCTGCGCCTCCGGCCATGCGGCGCAGTTCCTCACCTTCTTCACCCTGCTGGAGCCGGGCGACGAGTTCGTGGCGTCGCGCAACCTCTACGGCGGCTCCATCACCCAGTTCGGCCTGTCGTTCCGCAAGCTCGGCTGGACCTGCCACTTCGTCGATCCGACCGACCCGGAAAACTTCCGCAAGGCGCTGACGCCCAAGTGCAAGGCCATCTTCATCGAGGCGCTGGCCAACCCCGGCGGCATCGTGGTGGACATCGAGAAGGTGGCCGCCGTGGCGCACGAGGCCGGCGTGCCGCTGATTGTCGACAACACCATGGCGACGCCCTACCTGCTGCGGCCGATCGAGTGGGGGGCGGACATCGTCGTCCACTCCACCACCAAGTTCCTCGGCGGCCACGGCAATGCGGTGGGCGGCTGCGTGGTGGAATCGGGGCGCTTCGACTGGGCGCAGAACGACAAGTTCCCGTCCCTGACCAAGCCGGAGCCCGCCTATCACGGCCTCACCTTCTTCGAGACCTTCGGCGACTTCGCCTTCACCACCAAGGCCCGCGCCGTCGCCCTGCGCGACTTCGGCCCGGCGCTGTCGCCGCAGAACGCCTTCCTGACCATCACCGGCATTGAGACCCTGCACGTCCGCATGGACCGCCATGTGGAGAATGCGGCGCGGGTGGCCGAGTTCCTCAGCCGCCATCCGCAGGTGGAGTGGGTGTCCTACGCCGGGCTGCCGGGCTCGCCCTACCGGGCGCTGGCGGAGAAGTACCTGCCCAAGGGCTGCGGCGCGGTGTTCACCATCGGCGTCAAGGGCGGCTACGAGGTCGGGCGCAAGGTGGTGGAGAACGTGCAGGTGTTCAGCCACCTCGCCAACATCGGCGATACCCGCTCGCTGATCCTGCACCCGGCCTCCACCACCCACCGCCAGCTGACGGAGGCGCAG
Source organism: Caenispirillum bisanense (assembly GCF_039523075.1). Lineage (NCBI taxonomy): Bacteria > Pseudomonadati > Pseudomonadota > Alphaproteobacteria > Rhodospirillales > Novispirillaceae > Caenispirillum > Caenispirillum bisanense. The sequence goes on along the minus strand of NZ_BAAAEP010000015.1, from coordinate 17,500 downwards.
CAGATCGCCGCCGGGGCGGGGCCGGAGGTGATCCGCCTGTCCATCGGCCTGGAAACCGCCGACGACCTGATCCGCGATCTCGACCTGGCGCTGACCGCCGCCGCCGCATCCGCCGGCTGATCGCCAGCAGTACGGGGCGGCGCCGACCTCAGCGCCGCCCCGGGCCGCCCGGCTCCGACACCGGGATCATGTTGTCGGTCTTCACTTCTTCCATCACCACATAGGTATGGGTGGCCTTGACGCCCGGCAGGGTGACCAGGCTGTCGCCCAGGAACCGGCGGTATTCGCCCATGTCGGCCAGGCGCACCTTCAGCAGGTAGTCGAGGCCGCCGGTGATCATGTGGCACTCCATCACCTCCGGCATGTCGAGCACGGCGTCGCGGAACCGGTCGAACACGTCCGGCGTCGTTCTGTCGAGCGCCACCTCGATGAAGCACACCACCGACCGCCCCAGCTGATGCGGGTCGAGCAGGGCGCGATAGCCCTGGATGTAGCCGTCGCGCTCCAGCCGCCGCACCCGTTCCAGGCACGGCGTCGGCGACAGGTTGACCCGGCGCGACAGCTCCGCATTGGACAGGCGGCCGTCGGCCTGCAGCTCGCGCAGGATCTTGCGGTCGATGTGATCGATTTCTCTGCTCATTGCCGGGTCTTTCCGAATGATCGCCTCATTTCGAGAGGCTTGGCAGCATGATCTGCTACCACCGGCACCGAACAAAGCAAAATCGTCGGTGAGGATTTTGTTACGCTGCCGGCAGTGAGGCGCGCATGGCTGGCATGCGCCCGCCGCGGTTCCGGTTAATGCCGGGGGGCGGGGGGGGGGCCGCTCCCCCCGCCGCCCCCGCGGGGGGCGACC
>NZ_BAAAEP010000015.1:0-16638 GCF_039523075.1 Caenispirillum bisanense | reverse complement strand
CGCTGCGGTGCTCAACAAGAGAAAATCCAGGGGAGTCCAATGGAGTCCGGTCTGACGATGGCAACATGGCTGTGGCTGCTGGTGCCCATGCCGCTGGTGGTGATCATTTCCGTGGTGTCGTGGCTGCGCCATGAACAGCGGGAGGCCGGCCGGTGACCAACACCACCCTCATCACCTTCATTATCTACCTGGTCGCCATGCTCGGCATCGGCGTCTATGCCTACCGCGTCACCGCCAACCTGTCCGACTACATCCTCGGCGGCCGCCGTCTCGGCCCCGGCGTGGCGGCCCTGTCGGCCGGTGCCTCGGACATGAGCGGCTGGCTGCTGCTGGGCCTGCCCGGCGCGGTGTTCGCCGCCGGCATGAACCAGATCTGGATTGCCGTCGGCCTGACCATCGGCGCCTTCCTGAACTGGTGGTACGTGGCCGGCCGGCTGCGCATCTACACCGAGGTGGCGGCGGACTCGCTGACCCTGCCGGACTTCCTGGAAAACCGCTTCCATGACCGGTCCCGCCTGCTGCGGGTGATCTCCGCCCTGGTCATCCTGGTGTTCTTCACCTTCTACACCAGCTCCGGCCTGGTGGCGGGCGCCAAGCTGTTCGAGGCCAGCTTCGAGATGAGCTACACCTCCGCCCTGTGGGTGGGGGCCATCGTCATCATCTCCTACACCTTCCTCGGCGGCTTCCTGGCGGTGTCGTGGACCGACTTCGTGCAGGGCCTGCTGATGTTCCTGGCGCTGATCGCGGTGCCGGTGGTGACCATGATGGAGGTCGGCGGCTGGGATGCGGTGACGCAGGAAGCGGCGGCCATCAACCCCGGCTTCCTGGATGCCTTCCACGACATGACCCTGCTCGGCATCGTGTCGCTGATGGCCTGGGGCCTCGGCTACTTCGGCCAGCCGCACATCCTGGCCCGCTTCATGGCGCTGCGCTCGGCCGGCGACGTGCCGAAGGCGCGGGTGATCGGCATGGGCTGGATGGTGCTGTCGCTCTATGGCGCCATCTTCACCGGCTTCGTCGGCGTCGCCTACCTGCATGGCGAGGTGGGGGACAGCGAGCAGGTGTTCATCGTGCTGTCCAACGTGCTGTTCCACCCGGTGATTTCCGGCATCCTGCTGGCCGCCATCCTGGCGGCGGTGATGTCCACCATCGACAGCCAGCTGCTGGTGTCGTCGTCGGCCATCACCGAAGACTTCTACAAGCAGCTGTTCCGCCGAGAGGCCAGCGAGACCGAACTGGTGTGGGTCGGCCGGCTGGCGGTGCTCGGCATCGCGCTGCTGGCGATCTGGATGGCGTCCAACCCGGACCGGTCGGTGCTTGATCTGGTGTCCTATGCCTGGGCCGGCTTCGGCGCCGCCTTCGGCCCGATCATCCTGCTGTCGCTGACGTGGGAACGGCTGTCGCGCAACGGTGCGCTGGCAGGCATCCTGGTCGGTGCCGCCACCGTGGTGGTGTGGGCGGAACTGTCGGGCGGCCTGTTCGACGTCTACGAAATCCTGCCCGGCTTCCTGTTCTGCGGCCTGACCGCCGTCGTCGTCAGCCTGTTCGGCGGCGAGGTGTCGCCGGAGGTGCGGGCGGAGTTTGCCCGCGTGCGCAGCGAGTTCGACCGCGCCCGCTGACCGGCGGCCGGTACGCAAAGGCGGGGCGGCGCGGCTTTCCTCGTGCCCGCCGCCCCCCATATCCATGGAAACGAGCGAGCTTCTGGCGGCCTGCCGCCCTTTGGGAGTTGGTGCATCATGATCTTCCGTGACGACGCGCCCCCGGCCCCCGCCTGGCGCGACCATCTGCAGGCCACCTACCGCGGTGACGAGGATGCGCTGGTCGCCGACCTGCTGGCCGAGGCCGCCATCCCCGCCGAGGCTCGCGACCGCATCGGCCGCACCGCCTATACGCTGGTGGAGGCGGTGCGCGCCAACCGCACCCTGCGGTCGGGCATCGACGCCTTCATGAACGAATACGACCTGTCGACGGAAGAAGGCCTGGTGCTCATGTGCCTGGCCGAGGCGCTGCTGCGCGTGCCCGACCCGGAAACCGCCGACCGCCTGATCCACGACAAGATCGCCGGCACCGACTGGGAAAAGCACCTGGGGTCGTCGCGGTCCATCTTCGTCAATGCCTCCACCCTCGGGCTGATGCTCACCGGCCGCATCCTCGGCCCCACCGACCTGCCGGTCGATGCGCCGCAGGGCACGCTCCGCCGCATGGTGGCCCGCCTGGGCGAGCCGGTGATCCGCCAGGCGCTGCGCCAGGCCATGCGCGTCATGGGCCGCCAGTTCGTGCTCGGCCGCACCATCGAGGAGGCCATGGAGCGTGGCCAGGAGATGGTGAAGAAGGGCTACCGCTATTCCTTCGACATGCTGGGCGAGGCCGCCCGCACCGAGGAAGACGCCGCCCGCTACTACCGCGCCTATCAGACCGCCATCGACGCCATCGGCCGCAATGCCGCCGGCAAGGGGGTGATCGAGGGCAACGGCATCTCGGTCAAGCTGTCGGCCCTGCACCCGCGCTATGAACCGGCGCGGCGGGCGGAGATGCTCGACGTGCTGGCCGGCCGCCTGCTCACCCTGGCCCGGCAGGCCCGCCAGTACGACATCGGCTTCTGCGTCGATGCCGAGGAGGCGGAGCGGCTGGAACTGTCGCTGGAACTGATCGAGAAGGTCTACGCCGACCCGTCGCTGGAAGGCTGGAACGGCTTCGGCCTCGCCATCCAGGCCTATGCCAAGCGCACCCGCGCCGTCATCGACGTGCTGGCCGGCATGGTGGAGCGCGTCGGCCGCCGCATGAACGTGCGGCTGGTGAAGGGCGCCTACTGGGATACGGAAATCAAGCGCAGCCAGGAACTGGGGCTGGAGGGCTATCCGGTGTGGACCCGCAAGGTCACCACCGACGTCAGCTACATCGCCTGCGCCAAGAAGCTGCTGGCCCGCGACGACCTGTTCTTCCCCCAGTTCGCCACCCACAACGCCCACACCGTGGCGACCATCCTGGAGCTGGGCGGCGACAAGGCGTTCGAGTTCCAGCGCCTGCACGGCATGGGCGAGGAGCTGTATGACGAGATCGTCGGCCACAACAAGCGCAACGTGCCCTGCCGCATCTATGCGCCGGTGGGCGGCCATGCCGAACTGCTGAGCTATCTGGTCCGCCGCCTGCTGGAGAACGGCGCCAACACCAGCTTCGTCAACCGGCTGGTGGACGACCGCACCCCCATTGAGGCGATCATCACCGACCCGGTGGAGCGTCTGGCCTCGCTGACGCCGAAGCGCCATCCGCACATTCCGCAGCCGCGCGACCTGTTCCCCGACGGCCGCCTGAACGCCCGCGGCATCGACCTGTCGGACTTCACCCGCCTTGCCCCGGTGGACCGCGCCATGGAGGCCGCCGGCTGCGGCAGCTGGCAGGGCGGGCCGGTCATCGGCGGCAGCCTGCGCACCGGCAACGGCCGCCCGGTCACCGACCCGGCCGACCGCTCCCGCGTCGTCGGCCACCTGACCGAAGCCACCGCCGACGACGTGCAGGAGGCGCTCGCCCGCGCCGAGGCGGCGTGGCAGGACTGGGACGCCACCGACCCCGACACCCGCGCCCGCTGCTTCGAGACCGTCGCCGCCATGATGGAAGCGCGCATGCCGGCGCTGATGGCCCTCTGCGTGCGCGAGGCCGGCAAGACCGTCAGCGATGCCGTCGCCGAGGTGCGCGAGGCGGTGGACTTCCTGCGCTACTACGCCCGGCGCTGCCGCGAAACCTTCGGCCAGGCGGTGGCCATGCCGACCCTGGACGGCGGCCGGGCGGCGCAGGTGGAGATGCGCGGCCGCGGCATCTTCCTGTGCATCAGCCCGTGGAACTTCCCGCTCGCCATCTTCACCGGCCAAGTGACGGCGGCCCTGGCGGCCGGCAACGCGGTGATCGCCAAGCCGGCGGAACAGACCAGCCTGATCGCCGCTGCCACCGTCGCCCTGTTCCACGAGGCGGGGGTGCCGGGCGACGTGCTGGCGCTGCTGCCCGGTCGCGGCGAGACGGTGGGCGCGACGCTGGTGAAGGACCCGCGCGTCGCCGGCGTCGCCTTCACCGGATCGGTGGAGGTCGCCCACATCATCAGCCGCGCCCTGGCCGAGCGGGCCGGTGGCACGGCGCCGCTGATCGCCGAGACCGGCGGCCAGAACGCCATGATCGTCGACAGCTCCGCCCTGCCGGAGCAGGTGATCCGCGATGCCATCCTGTCGGCCTTCGGCTCCGCCGGGCAGCGCTGCTCCGCCCTGCGGGTGATGTACGTGCAGGAAGATGTGGCCGACGGCATGATCGCCATGCTGAAGGGCGCCATGGAGGAACTGACGGTCGGCGACCCGGCGCTGCTGACCACCGACGTCGGCCCGGTCATCGACGACGACGCCCGCGCCGGCCTGCTCGCCCACGCGGCGCGCATGGACCGCGACGCCAGGCTGATCCACCGGGTGGACGTGCCGGCGGCCTGCGACGGCGGCACCTTCTTCGCCCCCGTCGCCTATGAAATCCGCGACATCAGCGTGCTGGAGCGGGAGGTGTTCGGCCCGGTGCTGCACGTGGTGCGCTACAAGGCGTCGGAGCTGGACGCGGTGGTGAAGGCCATCCGCGACACCCGCTTCGGCCTGACCATGGGCATCCACACCCGCATCGACCGCAAGGCGCGCAACATCCACGCCCAGTCGCGGATCGGCAATACCTATGTCAACCGCAACATGATCGGCGCCGTGGTCGGCGTGCAGCCGTTCGGCGGCGAGGGCCTGTCGGGCACCGGACCGAAGGCCGGCGGCCCGCACTACATCGCCCGCTTCGCCCGGCCGGTGGCGCAGGCGGTGGAGGACGAGGGCCGCGCCGACGAGGTGCGCGGGGTGGAAATGAACGCCGGCAAGCTGCTGCCCGGCGACCTGCCGCGGGCCGAGGGCTCGCACACCGGCCTGCATCAGGCGCTCGATGCCGCCCGCACCGCCGCGCCGGCGTGGGATCGCCTGGGCGGCGTGCGTCGCGGCACCATGCTGGAGGACGCCGCCGAGGCGCTGTCGCGGGCGGCCCCCCTGGCGGCGGCGGTGATCGCCCGCGCCACCGGCCGCGGCCTCGGCGATGCCGCCGGGGAAGTGGTGGCGGCGCGGGAGATCCTCTACACCCTGGCGGAACAGGCGCGCAGCGAGTTCGGCAAGGCGGTGCGGCTGCCCGGCCCCACCGGCGAGCACAACGAGCTGCAGCTGCACGGCCGCGGCATCACCGTCTGCATCACCGGCGACGGCGCCTTCTTCGCGGCCGCCGTCGCCCAGGTGGCGGCGGCGCTGGCGGCCGGCTGCACGGTGGTGGCGGCGCCCGACGCGGCCCTGGCGGTGGCGGTGGAGCGGCTGGTGGGCGTGCTGCATCAGGCCGGCGTGCCGGCCGGCGTGCTGACCCTGGTGGAAGGCGCCGATCCGCTCGCCCTGGCCGCCGACGAGCGGGTGGAGGCGGTGGCCTGGCGGGGCAGCGAGGACGTGCAGCGCCAGCTGGCGGTGACGCTGGCCGGCCGCCCCGGTCCCATCGTGCCGCTGGTCGTCGAGGCCTTCGGGCCGCACTACGCCCACCGCTTCGCGGCCGAACGCACCCTCACCATCGACATGACGGCGGCGGGCGGCAATGCCTCCCTGCTGACGTTGAACGAGGATGCCCCGGCCGGTACGACGCAGGCGGCCTGATCGGGCTTCCGGCCGTCGCGAGGGCAGGGCGGGCCGCACGGTCCGCCCTGTCCGTTTTCAGCGCCGGGAGGCGCCGGAGTCGCCGCGAATATCGCCGCCGGTGTCGCCATTCTCGGCGGGCGGCGGTGGCGGCTCGGCATCCAGCGCCCGCCGCACGCCTTCCGGCACCGGCACCAGATGCAGCAGCTCGTCGCGGCAGTCGCAGGCATCGGTCAGGCGGTCGGGGTCGAGGATGGTGAGCACGCCGTTCTTGAAGCGGAACACCCCTTCCTCGTGCAGCCCGGCCAGCACCCGGCCCAGGTGGCGCGGCGTCATGCCGGTGGCGTCGGCCAGCACCTCGTAGCTCACCGGCAGGTCGAAGGTGCCGCTGCCGGCCAGCCCCACCAGCTGCAGCCGGCGCCACGTCTCCCACACCAGATACAGGATGCGCTCGCGCGCCGAGCGGCGGCCGAGGGCGACGATATGTTCCTGCCGCAGCGCCGCCTCGTGGGCGGTAAGCCACCACAGTGCCGCCGCCACCCGGCCGCTGCTGCGGGCCGCCGTCGCCCAGGCGGGATGGGTGAAGCGCAGGATGGTCGCCTCGGTGAGGGCGGTGACGGTGTGGTCGGCCACCTCGCCGACGAACACGCCGGGGGTGGAGGCATCGCCCGGCAGCATGAAGCCGATGACCTGGCGGCGGCCGTCGTTCAGCAGCCGCTCGCGGATGGCCCAGCCGGCGGCCAGCACGAAGCCGCCGGGGGTGGGCTCGCCCTCCCGCATCAGGATGACACCCGGCCGCACCCGCGCCGGCCCGCCGAGCGCCGCCTCCAGCGCACTGCGGTCGCGCGCCTCCAGGCGTACAACCGTCGTCAGCTTGCGGAAGAAGGCTTCGGCAGTGGCGGACACGGGCGGGGCGCCCGGCACGGTGCGGGAAGGATCTGGCGGCGAGCGGTCTCTCATCAAGCGTCCGTGGTGGCCCCCGTTGGGCAGTAAACCATTAGAATAGCGGGGAGTATCTGCACGCGCCCCGGCTCCCGCGCGGACATATGTCGCGCGGTTTCGTTTTCTTATGACGGCAGGGGCTGCGGGCAGACAAATGTCGGCGCTTATCAATCCAAAGTCGTGTTAGCGTCCGACCTTCTGTGCAACCTGATGAGCCGGGAGGGTCGAGGATGAGGCCGCTGTATCGCCGCTCGACCGACGGCGCGATTCTGTGCCGCACCTGCCTGCCGGGCGCCGACGAGACTGTTTCGGCCGAACTGTTCCCCAACCTGTTTCCCGGCACCTGGCATCAGGTCACGTGCTGCCGGTGTGGCTACTCACCGCCACCGGCGGCGGCGGTACCTGAGGCAGCGGCGGTTGCCGTGGCTGAGACAGATAGTCCTTGAAGCCCTTGGCCAGCGGCTCGATCTGCAGGTAGACGTCGCGGCAGTCGCCGGCCTTCAGCAGGCGGGCGGGGTCGGTGATGACGACGTGGCTGCCGGTCAGGGTCAGCATGCCGTCGCTGCGCAGTTCCGCCAGCACCCGGCCGAGGTGGCGCGGCGTCAGGCCGGCGGCATCGGCAAGGTCGTCGCGGCGGGCGGGAAAGGCGAAGGAGCCATCGGGGCGCAGCTGCCCGGCGAGGTCCAGCCGCCGCCACAGTTCCCACAGCAGGTAGAGCAGGCGCTGGCGCGACGACCGCCGGCCGAGGGAGACCAGATGCTCCTTCAGCACCGCTTCCTCGTGGGTGGCGAGCCACCACAGCGCCATGGTCAGCGCCGGCGAGGCGGTCATGGTGTCGAACCAGGCGCGGTGCCCGACGCGGCAGACGCGGGCTTCGGTGAGGGTGGTGATGGAATGGTCGGCGGCCTCCGTCACCAGCACGCCCGGCTCGCTCAGGTCGCCGGGGACCAGGAAGTTCACCACCTGCCGGCTGCCGTCGCGCAAGTGGCGCTCGCGCAGGGCCCAGCCGGAGGCGAGCAGGAAGGTATGCCGGCTCGGCTCGCCCTCGCGCACCAGGGCGGTGCCGGCGGGCACGCTGATGCAGTCGGCGAGCATGCTTTTCAGCGCCCACAGGTCTTCCGTGCTCAGGTCAACCACCCGCGACAGGCGGTGCAGCAGGGGCGCGGCCACATTGGACATCGTGCAGCTCCTCGGCGTCGTCAGTGTAACAGTGACGGTTGCCGAAGCTTCGGGGCTGCCGGATTTACGGTAGCAAAGGCGTGACCAAAGGATGAGCTACCCGCCCCGGAGTTCGCCTGTCAGGACGCTTCCGCCAGGCCCAGCAGGGCGGTGCGGGCGCGCAGCTGGTCCGGCGTTGTGGTGTCGAGCTTGCTCATCACCGACGCCAGCAGGCGGCGGAACTCGCCGTCGCCAAGGCGCATGGCGGCGACCACCTGATCCTCGTTGAGGCCGGTGACCAGGCGCTGCACCATCTCGCTTTCCACCGGGCTCAGGCGGGCGACGATGGCGCCGGCCTCGCGCATGGTCAGCAGGCGGGCCCGTTCATGCACCACGTTGCCCAGCGCGACCAGCGATTCGGTGCCGTAGCGCAGGGCTTCGTCCCGCTCCCGCGCCGAGCCTTGCGCGGTGGCGTTGAAGGCGCCGATGGACGACGTTCCCAGGATGGGCACGCAGTAGCCGTCCACCACCCCGAACTCGCGCGCCTCGCTCAGCACATGGCGGCCGGTGCCGGCGCGGACGGAGTCGGGGATGTCGCGCCAGCCGAACGGGCGGCCCAGGCGGGCCAGCCGGATCACCGGGTCGACGGAAAAGAAGTTGTGCTCGCTGTAATGCTGCACCCAGCCCTGCGGGTAGCTGGTGAACAGCAGGGGGATGCGGGTCGGGTCGTTGGGCAGGTGCAGGGTATAGGTGACGTGGCCGAAGCCGATCTCGGCGGCCAGGGCGTCGGCGGTCGTCTGCAGGGCCTCGACCGTTTCGGCCGCGGCAATGCGGCTCATCCACCCTGATGGCAGGATGAAGGCGGATGGCCCGCGCGTCCCTCCGGCATCCCACATGCCCCATCTCCCCCCGACGCAGGTCTTTCAGCCTGCCGGACCGAGCAGCCGTACCCCCACGGCCGGCGGGTGCCCGTAGCGGCAGTGCCGCGCACGGATGTTCCCGCGCTGGGAGTATAGGCTTTGTGACAGTGGTTGTATAGCCGGATGCGCCCGGGAATGGCCCGATCGCGCAACTGCGGCGGCGACTGGCACCGCCGGGTGGCCCAGGCGCTCTATCTCTTGGATGAAGTCAAAAGAGTTCCATATTCGCCCGAAGGGTATATCTTCGCCGGTGCCATGGGTGGGGTGCATGGTCCGGTGCTTGCATGGCGCGGGTGCAACCTGGAGAGCAGGATGGATACGGTGGCGACGACAGTCTTTCCGGCAGCTGAAGCGGAGGCCGCGCGCCTGGGGCGTCTGCGCGCCTACCAGATCCTCGACACCGCCCCGGAAGCGGAGTTCGAGCGGGTCACCCGGCTGGCGGCCTCGCTGCTCGACATGCCCATCGCGGCGGTGTCGCTCATTGACTCCGATCGGCAATGGTTCAAGTCCATCGTCGGCCTGGACGTCCGCGAGACGCCGCGCGAAGTCGCCTTCTGCGCCCATGCCATCTGCGGCGAGGGGGTGATGGAGGTGCCGGACGCCACCCGCGATCCACGCTTCGCCGACAACCCGCTGGTGACCGGCGCGCCCGGCATCCGCTACTACGCTGGCGCGCCGCTGGTCACCCGCGACGGCATCGCCCTCGGCTCGCTGTGCGTCATCGACCGCCAGCCGCGTACCCTGACGGCGGACCAGCGGCAGGTGCTGGCCGATCTGGCGGCCATGGCGGTGGATGCGCTCGACCTGCGCACCGCCTTGCGCGATGCGACCGAGCGCGAGACTGCGACGCAGAAAGCAAGGCACGATCTGGCGGTCAGCGAACACCGCCTGCGCTCCATCCTGCAGACCGCCGTCGACCCCATCCTCACCATCGACGCCCGCGGCATCATCCAGACCGTCAACGCCGCCACCGAAACCCTGTTCGGCTGGACGGAGGCGGAGATGATCGGCCGCAACGTCAGCATGCTGATGCCGGAGCCGCATGCCTCCGCCCACGACGGCTACATGCAGCGCTACCACGACACCCGCGTGCCGCGCATCATCGGCATCGGGCGGGAGGTGCCGGCCCGCCGCAAGGACGGCTCCATCTTCCCCTGCGAGCTGGCGGTCAGCCGGGTCGACCTGGGCGACGGCGAGGTGGTCTTCACCGGCATCCTGCGCGACCTGTCCGACTGGAGCGCCGCCCAGGAGGCGCTGCGCGAACGCAACCGCCTGCTCGGACTGGCGGAACAGCTGGCCGGCATCGGTCACTGGCGGGTGGAGCGCCACACGCGCGAGGTCACCTGGTCCGACGGCATGTTCGACATCTTCGGCCGCCCGCGCGACACCTTCACCCCGACCGTGGACGCCGTCGTCGCCTGCCACCCGGAGGCGGAGCGGCCACGGGTGATGGAGGCGGTGGTGCAGGCCCTGGCCGGCGGCACCGGCTTCTCGCTCGACACCCAGGTGGTGCTGCCCGACGGCACTGCCCGACGGCACGGTGCGCGACGTCGCCATCCTGGCCCGCTGCGAGGTGGATGAAGGGGGTGCCGCCACCGCCATCTTCGGCGTCATGCAGGACATCACCGACCGCAAGCGCGCCGAGGAAGACCTGAAGGTCAGCGAGGAACGCCTGCAGCGCGCCACCGCCTTCGCCGAGATCGGCACCTGGGAATGGACGCTGGAGAGCGGCGCCGTCTATTGCTCCGACCGCATGGCGGCGCTGTTCGGCCACCCCGGCCAGTGCGTGGGCCGCACCCATGCCGACCTGATGGAGTCCGTCCACCCCGCCGACCGGGCGGCGGTCACCGCCGCCGCCGATGCCTGCATCCAGGGCCTGCGGGCGTTTGACGTCGAGCATCGGGTGATCTGGCCCAACGGCCGCATCCACTGGCTGCACGCCCGCGGCGACGTGGTGCGGGCGGCCGACGGCACGCCGGTGCGCATGCTCGGCGTGGTGCGCGACATCACCCGCACCAAGGCGGCGGAACTGGCGCTCAAGGAAAGCCAGCGCCGCCTGCGCGTCGCCATCGAGAACATCTCCGACGGCTTCCTGCTGGTCGACAGCGAGGACCGCGTGGTGCTGTGGAACGAGAAGCTGAAAAGCCTCTATCCCCGCCTCGCGCCGCACCTTTACGTCGGCGTGCCGTTCGAGGATCTGGTGCGGGCCGGCGTCCGCGACGGCCAGTACGCCAACGCCCTCGGCCGCGAGGAGGAGTTCATCGCCGAGCGCATGGCCCGCCACCGCCTGGACGAGGAGCTGTACGAGGAACGGCTGGTCGATGCCCTGGGCGACGAGCGCTGGGTGCGGGTGGCCGAGCGCACCATCCCCGGCGGCGGCGGCCGCGTCGGCATCCGCGCCGACGTGACGGAACTGCGGCGGGCCCAGCAGGAAGCCGACACCGCCAACAAGGCCAAGTCGGAATTCCTGTCGTCCATGAGCCACGAGCTGCGCACGCCGCTCAACGCCATCCTCGGCTTCGCCCAGCTGCTGGAGGCCAGCCGCCGCGAGCCGCTGACCGACAAGCAAAAGAGCCACGTCCAGCACATCCTCAAGGGCGGCCAGCACCTGCTGGAACTGATCAACGAAGTGCTCGACCTCGCCCGCATCGAAGCCGGCAAGATGAGCCTGTCCATCGAGGACATCTCCCCCGCCGACGTGGTGGAGGAATGCCTGTCGCTGACCGAGACGCTCGCCGCCCGCCGCGGCATCACCGTGGTGCGCGAGGCGCCGGCGCAGCTGCCGGCGGTGCGGGCGGACTACACCCGCCTGAAGCAGGTGCTGCTCAACCTGCTGTCCAACGCCGTCAAGTACAACCGCGACGGCGGCCGCCTCACCCTGGCCATCGGCCCCGGCGCCCCGGCCACCATGCGGTTTTCCGTCAGCGACACCGGCCGCGGCATTCCGGCCGACCGCCAGGGCGAGCTGTTTCAGCCGTTCAACCGCCTGGGCGCCGAAACCACCGAGGTGGAAGGCACCGGCATCGGCCTCACCCTGACCCGCGAACTGGTGGAGCGCATGGGCGGCGCCATCGGCTTCGTCAGCGAGGCCGAGGTGGGCAGCACCTTCTGGGTCGACATCCCGCTCTCGGAGGCCAAGGATCTGATACCGGCCGACGACGGCGAGGCCGCGGCGGCGGAGCCGGAACTGGCCGCCACGCGGTCGCTGCGGGTGCTCTACATCGAGGACAACCCGGCCAACATGCGGCTGATGGAAGAGGTGATGGAAGAGGTGGGCGAGGCCATCCTGTCGACGGCCCATACCGCCGAACTGGGTATCGAGATGGCCATTCGGGACCGCCCCGACCTCGTCATCATGGATATCAACCTCCCCGGCATGGATGGCTACCGCGCCATCGGGGTTTTGCGCGATACTCCGCAAACGCGCGCCATTCCGGTGATCGCGCTGAGTGCCAATGCGACGGCCAGCGCCATTCAGAAGGGGCTCGCCGCCGGCTTCGATGCCTATCTGACCAAGCCGGTGGTGATCCCCGAACTGATGCAGGCCATCGCCCGGGCCGTGGAGGACCGCAGGGGATGAAGGATCTGGCGGAGGAGATACGGCGGGCGCGGGTTCTCGTCCTCGACGACAACCCCGTCAACGTCGCTCTGCTGCAGGACATGCTGGATGACGACGGCTACCGCGACGTCACCGGCATGACCGATCCGGCGGCGGCGGTGGCGCAGTTCGCCGAGACCCCCTTCGACCTCGTCCTCTGCGACATCCGCATGCCGGTCATGGACGGTCACGAGGTGGTGCGCCGCCTGCGGGACATCCTGGGCGCCGACACCTTCCTGCCGGTCATCATCATGACGGCGCAGACCGACATCGAGACCCGTCTGCGGGCGCTGGAAGCCGGCGTGCGCGACTTCATCACCAAGCCCTTCGACCGCGCCGAAACCCTCTACCGCATCCGCAACGCGCTGGAGGTGGAAGTGCTGTGGCGGGACCGCCGCGAGACCGCTGCCCGCCTGGAACGGCTGGTGGACCGCCGCACCGCCGAGCTGCGGGCGCGGGAGGCGCATCTGTCCGGCGTCATGGATCACGCGGTGGAGGTCATCATCACCGCCGACGGCGACGGCCTCATCCACGACTTCAACCCGGCCGCCGAGCAGACCCTGCACATGACGGCGGCGGAGGCGCGCGGCAAGCCGTTGTCCACCTTCCTGGGCGAGGGCTGGTCGCCGCGCCTGGGGGCGCTGGAAACCATGGCCCGGCGCAGCGACGGCAGCATCTTCCCGCTGGAAGCCTCCCTCGGCAGCATGGAGATCGCCGGCGCGCCCTGGTACATCCTCATCGGCCGCGACGTCACCAAGCGCAAGCTGGCGGAGGAGGAGATGGCCTTCCTCGCCCGCCACGACCCCATCACCGAACTGCCCAACCGCACCGCCCTCATCGCCCGCCTGCGCACCATGATCGAGGAAGGGCGCGGGGGCCTTGCGCTGTATGTGGCGGTCCAGCGGCTGCGGCGCATCGGCGACACCCTCGGCCATGCGGTGGCGGAAAAGGTGCTGCGGGCGGCCGGCGAGCGGCTGGAGGAAACCACCGGCGGCCATGGCGTGGTCGGTGCCTGGGGCGCCGCCGACTTCCTGGTGCTGTGCGAGAACATCGAGGGCGTGTGCGACTACTGCGCCGACAGCGGGCAGAAGCTGGCCGCCGCCCTGCGCGAGGCGCTGGAGGAACCGTTCCACGTCGACGGCAACGAACTGGTGCTCGACTGCCGCATCGGCGTCTCCCACTTCCCCGAACACGGCCGCATCCCGGCGCGGGTGGTGCAGCGGGCGGGACTGGCGGTGTTTGCCGGCCGGGCCCGCGGCGATGCCGGCGTCACCGTCTTCCACCCCGAGATGGAAGAAGCCATCGGCCGCCGCCACGTGCTGGAACGGGAACTGCGCCACGCGGTGGAGCGCCAGCAGCTGCGCCTCTGCTACCAGCCGAAGATCGACCTGGCGACCGGCCGGGTGGCGGGGATGGAAGCGCTGGTGCGCTGGCAGCATCCCGACCTCGGGCTGGTGTCGCCGGCCCAGTTCATTCCGGTGGCGGAGGATACCGGCCTCATCGTCGCCATCGGCGACTGGGTGATGCACGAGGCCTGCCGCCAGACCGCCGCCTGGCACGGCGCCGGGCACGAGCATCTGGTGGTCGCCGTCAACGTCTCCGGCCGTCAGTTCCTGGTCCACGACCTCAGCCGCCGCATCCGCACCGCCCTGGATGCGGCCGGCCTGCCGCCCGACAGCCTGGAGGTAGAAATCACCGAAAGCGCCGTCATGGGCGACATCAGCGATGCCGTGCGGATGCTGCGGGAATGGCGCGACATGGGCGCCTCCGTCGCCATCGACGACTTCGGCACCGGCTACTCGTCGCTCGGCTACCTGCGGCAGCTGCCGCTCTCCACCCTCAAGATCGACCAGAGCTTCGTCCGCCATCTGCCGGAGCGCCGGGCCGACCGCGCTGTCGCCCGCACCATCATCGACCTCGCCCAGGCGCTTGACCTGCACGTGGTGGCGGAAGGGATCGAGAGCGAGGACCACGCCGCCGTGCTGCGCGACCTCGGCTGCCATCTCGGCCAGGGCTACCTCTACGCCCGGCCGCTGCCGGCGGCGGAGTTCGAGGCCTTCCTGGCCGGCGGCGTGGCGGCCTGACAACCCTCCGGGGCGCGAAAATTTCCGCCCGATGCGCCGCCGCTCTCTGGCATGATGGCCGCCATGACCACACGCCCGCCGCTCCGCCTCCTGCACACCTCCGACTGGCACCTGGGCCAGGACCTGCACGGCCTGCCGCGCGACGCCGAGCATCGCGCCTTCCTGGAATGGCTGCTGCTGCGGCTGCAGGATCAGGCGGTGGATGCGCTGCTGATCACCGGCGACATCTTCGACACCCAGAACCCGCCGGTGGCCGCCCAGGCCATGCTGTACGACTTCCTCGCCCGCGCCAAACGGGCGCAGCCGGGGCTGGACATCGTCATCATCGGCGGCAACCACGACAGCGCCGCCCGGCTGGAGGCGCCCGACGCCCTGCTGCGGCCGCTGGGGGTGCATGTGGTCGGCAGCCTGCCGATGGATCCGGCCCGCCTGCTGCTGCCGCTGCACGACCGCACCGGCGCCCCGGCGGCACTGGTGGCCGCCATTCCCTTCCTGCGCCTGTCCGACCTGCCGGTGCCGCAGGAGGAGGTGGACGACCCGCTGATCTGGGGCGTGCGGGCGGTGCATGAGCAGGTCTTCGCGGTCGCCCGGCCGCGGGCGGCGGCGGCGGGGCTCGCCCTGGTCGCCACCGGCCACTGCTACATGGTCGGCTCCGCCCTGTCGGAGCTGAGCGAGCGGCGCATCCTCGGCGGCAACCAGCATGCCCTGCCGGCCGACGTCTTCCCGGCCGACTGCGCCTATGTCGCCCTCGGCCATCTGCACAAGCCGCAGCGGGTGGGCGGGCGCGACACCGTGCGCTACGCCGGCAGCCCGCTGCCGCTGTCGGTGACGGAGAAGGACTATCCCCATCAGGTGGTGCTGGTCGACCTGCCGCCCCCTGGCGTGGCAGAGGCGGCGGTGGTGACGCCGCTGCCGGTGCCGCGCACGGTGGATTACCTGCGGGTGCCGGCGCAGGGCGCGGCGGCGCCGGAACAGGTGCTGGCGGACCTGCGGGCGCTCGACCTGCCGGAGCCGCCCGACCGCGATCATCGCCCTTACCTTGAGGTGGTGGTCCGCCTCGACCGCCCGAGCCCCAGCCTGCGCCACGAGGTCGACCAGGCCCTGGCCGGCAAGCCGGTGCGCCTGTGCCGCCTGCATGTGGAGTACGGCGGCAGCGGCGAGGCGCGGGCGGCGGCGGCCGCGGACATTCCCGACCTTGCCGCCCTGCACCCGGAAGAGGTGTTCGAACGGGCCTGGGCGCGGCTCTATGACGAACCGCCGGGCGATGCCCACCGCCATGCCTTCCGCGAGTTGCTGGAAGGGCTCGACGGCGATGCCGGTCCGGCGGCGCTGGCCGTCGCTGAGGAGGGCGTGTCGGCATGAGGATCCTTGCCCTGCGCGGCCGCAACCTCACCTCGCTGGCCGGCGACTTCGCGGTGGAGTTCGAGACGGCGCCGCTGGCCGCCGCCGGCCTGTTCGCCATCACCGGCCCGACCGGCGCCGGCAAGTCGACCCTGCTCGACTGCCTGTGCCTCGCCCTCTACGACCGCTTCCCGCGCCTGGAGACGGCGGCCCGCGCCGCCGTCGGCGCCGCCGTGGTGGATGCCGCCCTGCACGTGGCCGGCACCGACCCGCGCACCATCCTGCGCCACGGCGCGACGGAGGGCTTCGCCGAGGTTGACTTCATCGGCCGCGACGGCGGGCGCTACCGCGCCCGCTGGGAGGTCCGCCGCGCCCGCAACAAGGCCGTCGGCAAGCTGCAAAGCCAGGGCATGAGCCTGTGCTGCGCCGTCACCGGCCGCCACCTGGGCGGCACCAAGACGGAAACCCTGGCCGCCATCGCCGACCGCACCGGCCTTAGCTTCGAACAGTTCCGCCGCTCCGTGCTGCTGGCCCAGGGCGACTTCGACGCCTTCCTGAAGGCCAAGCCGGCCGACCGCGCCGACCTGCTGGAACTGATGACCGGCACCGAGGTCTACGGCCGGCTGTCGCAGGCGGCCTACGAGCGGCACAAGGCGGAGCGCGCCCGGCTCGACCTGCTGGACGGCGAGCGGCGGGCGCTGTCGCTGCTCACCGCCGAGGACCGCGCCGAGGCCGAACGGCTGGCTGCGACGGCGGAAGAGGAAGCCCGCGCCGCCCAGGCGGTGCTGGAGGGCATCAAGGCGCAGCAGGCATGGCACCGCGAAACCGCCCGCCTGACCGACGGCGTCGCCGAGCTGGAGGCGGCGGCGGCGGCGGCGGTGGAGGTCCAGGCGGCGGCAGCCGCAGCGGGCGCGGCTGGCCGCCCTGCGGCG